>CAZHNE010000018.1:0-15965 GCA_964533775.1 uncultured Spirochaetaceae bacterium
CACTATAATCCAGTAATTGACAGTGCAGTTAAAGAAATGTTTGATATACCAGAAAACTATATTTTAAATGCTCAAATGCCATTTGGTGGAATTAACACAGAGCCTGATGCTAAGCCAAAAGAAGATATTACAAAAAGAGTAAGAATTTTATAATACTTATTATTTTCTAAAATATATAAAGACCACTTTATTTGATAATCCAAATGGATATTAACTAGAGTGGTTTTTTTATACCCTATCAATAGTTTAAAAAAATAGATTTTATGGATTTTATTGTTGAGTTATCATAGCTTCAAGTTTAAAATTATAAGCAGAGGTGATAATATGATAGGTGCAATAATTGGAGATATAGTTGGATCTAGATTTGAGTTTAACAATTACAAAGGTAAAGACTTTGAGCTATTTACAGATGAGTGTAAGGTTACAGATGATAGTATTTTAACCCTTGCAATAGCAAAAGCTATTATAGAAACTGAAAGAGAAATACGACATTCAGAAGTTCACTTTAATAGCGAAAGGCAATACAAAATTCTTGAAAGAGAGACTATAAAATACTTAAAAGAGTTTGGCTTAAAATATCCGCATAGTGGGTACGGTGGAATGTTTAGAAAATGGCTACAAAATAAAAGTTCTGAGCCATACAACAGTTTTGGTAACGGTGCAGCTATGAGAGTAAGCCCAATAGGCTATTATGCTAGAACTATTGACGATGTTTACAGATTATCTAAGTGTGTAACTGGTGTAACACATAATCACCAAGAGGGAATAAAAGGTGCAGAAGCTACTGCTGTTTCTATTTTTCTTTGTAGATGTGGCTTTCATCAAAATGAAGTTAAGAAAAAGGTTGAAGAAAAATATTATAATCTAAATTTTACAATTGATGAAATTAGAGATGAGTATCAGTTTAGTGCAACATGTCAAAATACAGTCCCTCAAGCTATAGTTGCTTTCTTAGAATCTACAAGCTTTGAAGATGCTATTAGAATAGCAATTTCAGTAGGAGGGGACAGTGACACAATTGGTGCAATAACCGGTTCAATAGCACAAGCATATTATGGTGTTCCTAAGAGTTTAGAGGAAAAAGCTTTAACATACTTAGACAAAGAACTAAGAGACGTTTATGATTGTTGGAATAGCTTTCTACAGAACAAAAACATTTAGATAAAATACTAAAGATACTAGTTCAAATTATTATATTTGCTTTAAAGAGTTAGGGGAATAATTATAATATACCTACAATTAGCTAATAATTAAGAATTATAGAGTTTTGCTAAGCTTTCTAAACTTGTATTACTATTCAAACACCATGTTTGCATAAACTCTTTCCATTCTATCATCAGGGAAGCGTTCATCTATAATTGCACCGAATTTGCTAAATGGCTCTATGTTTTCCGTTCTTTGAGCCCATCTTGTTACAGCTACTGTAGACATAGAAGCGTTAATAATAAAAAAGACTAAAAGAAGCCAAGTTACGTTTTTTCCAATTTTGTTGGGAATTTTTAGTATCCATTTAGCCATTCTTGGGTATAGGTTCTTGATCCAAAGGACACCCAATAGGCCCCAAAAGATAGAATACAGGAGATTTATGCGTCCATTTAAATGAAATATCATATTACTATAATCCCAAGAACTTGAACCAAACATAAACTCTTGAGCCCACGAACAAGCATATTCTACAACCGAGCCAACTATCATTCCTCCGAGAAATGAAAGTAAAATGCCACGGTTTCTGTATTTAAACAGAAAAATAGTTAAGGTAAGAGCACCTATGCCGTAGACTAAATTAAAGGGGCCATAAACAAGTCCTGCTCTGCTTTCAATATATCCATGTCTGGCAAAACACCAAGCCATTTCAATTATTACTCCAATAAAACTTCCTATAAAACAAACTAAGAGAAGTTTATAGAGGTTTAAACCTTGGGCAAAATGATTTAACTCTTTTTCTTTTAAATCAATAGTAGCGTTTGCTGGTGCAGAAATTAGTCTATTATCGACCCTTTCTTGCCTGACATCTAAAAGGCGTCCACTTAGTTCATCTTCTATTTTATAAAGTTCTCTAGCTGATTTAGATAAATTTGTTGAGGCTCTTTTTAGTGATTCTGCCTTTAGCTTTGCTTCTTCTTCTAAGTCTTCTACTAAAAGTCTCCCATAGTATTCTTCTAAACCACCTTTTAGATTTTCTATTGAGGTAGAAATTTCTATACTAGATTCTTCAATAGGCAATATGAGACTTTTATCGGACTCTTCTATTTTTTCTTGTTCCTTTTTCATAGCTATCCGGGTAAACATCTATCATTTAACTCCTGTTATAAAAAAGACTTTACAGCTAGATTTTAAATCCAATTTAAACTTAATATATTTGATTAAGGCTGTTTTACTGCTTTAGGAAATCTAAAGTAATATTTATTATTTACTCTCTTTATTTAAGCAATAATTAGTTAAATCTTTTTTGTTCAATAGTCCTTATTATACTACATTTTAAAAATTAGTTATACACTGTGGTTAATCCTCAGTCGTTGTATAAAAAGTTTCTAAATTCTTGTTTAATAATCCTTAACACTGTTTTGAAATGTTGATGCTAGTAATTAAATAAGGTTCATGGGAATAACTTGTTAAAGATAATGTTGTGACTGTTGTATCAATATTGGTAAAGAGAAAAGACTTTTATACAGGTTGAGCTTTTATTATTGATTAACCATTCTATCATATAATTTTAAATTTATTGCAATCGCTTAGACTCCATAACTTCCACATAAGCTAGAAATAGATTTATTCTCATTTTATAAAGCTTATTAACAAAAAAAGTACTTAGTGATTAAAGCAACACGCAAATAGTCTTTAGACAATTAAAAACTAGAGAAAAAGCAAACCATTAAACAGATAAAACAAAAAAACAAAATTATGCTATAATATAGACAGTTTTAAAAGTAAAAAAGATTAGAAAAGGATGTTGTTTAAAGTTAATTTTAGAAAAGCTAGGGAGTATAAATGTCTATCTAAGTAGAAAAATTTATTATAACATTCTAGTTATTAATATATTATGATAACTATTAATTATTAGATTAGGAGGAACGGTGTGAAAATAAAAACATATGAAAAAGAAGTCCCTGAAATTATTTTAGGATGTATGCGAATAGCTGCAAAAGAAGATAAGGAAGTAGAGAAACTAATATCTACATCCTTGGAAAATGGAATTAATTTCTTTGATCACGCTGATATATACGCAAATGGCGAAAGTGAAAAAAAGTTTGCTAAAGTAATAAAAGATTTAAAAGTCGATAGAGAATCTATAATAATCCAGTCTAAAGCTGCTATAAAAAGAGGCGTTGGTTTTGACTTTTCTAAAGAACATATTTTAAAGTCAATTGATGAAAGTCTACTAAGACTAAACACTGATTATTTAGACTTCTTTTTATTCCATAGACCAGATGTACTAATGGAAGGGGAAGAAGTAGCAGAAATTTTAGACACTTTATCCCAAAGCAAAAAAGTAAAAGCTTTTGGTGTAAGTAATCAAAACACACACCAACTTAATCTCCTTAATAAGTTCTGTGATAATAAGTTTAGTGTAAACCAACTTCAAATGAGTATTACAGATTGTTATATGATAGATAGTTCATTTAACGTTAACTTAAACAACTTGTATTCTATAGATAGAGATGCTGGTATGCTTGAGTACAGTATTTTAAATGATATCACTATTCAAGCATGGTCTCCTTTCCAGTATGGTTTCTTTGAAGGAGTGTTTTTAGACAACGATAAGTTTAAAGAGTTAAATGTTGTTATAAACCGCTTATCAAAAAAATACAATGTAAGTAAAGAAGCAATAGTAGTTGCTTGGTTACTTAGGATTCCAACTAAAATGCAAGTAATTGCTGGAACTACTAATTACAAAAGGTTGAAAAAAATCGCTCAAGCTACAACAATTACTCTAGAACGTGACGAATGGTACGAGTTATACAAAGCGGCTGGCAAAAAACTACCTTAAAAATTAGTTGTTGGTGTAATAAAAAAAGGAAAACCTTATGGCACTTTTTAAAAGAAAGACAAAAAACGATAAAGTAAACAAAGCAAGTGACCCTAATGCTAGAATAAAAGTTTTGGGATCTGGTTGTCCAAAATGTATTAAATTAGAAAAAAACGTCGTCTCTGCATTAAAGAATTTAAAAAGGGATGATTCAGTAACACACGTTATGGACATGAAGAGTATAATTGCCTACGGAGTTATGATAACTCCTGCTTTAGTAATAGATGAGAAAGTTGTATCTAGCGGTAAAGTATTAAGCGTTAAGGAAATTGAAGAATTATTATAATAAAAATAAAGGAAGGAAAAATGAAAGAAATTAACATTAGAAGAAGCGTAAGACAATTTGAGGATAAAAAAGTAGAAGAAGATAAGATTATTAAAATCTTAAAGGCTGCAATGCAAGCTCCTTCTGCTAGAAACCAACAACCTTGGGAATTTATAGTTATTGAAGATAAAGAAAGAATCTCAAAACTAACTAGCTTTACTCCTCATTATAAGTTTGCTGCGAAAGCTCCTCTGCTTATATTAGTTTTAGTTAAACAGACAGATTTACTGAGTGAGGACTTTGTACAACAAGACTTAGGAGCATGTATCCAGAACCTAATGCTAGAAGCAGTAAGTGAAAACTTAGGCTCAACTTGGATGGGACTTTACCCAAGAGAAGACAGAATTGACTTTTTCTCAAAGACTCTAAACATAGATAAATCAAAAGTTCTTCCATTTGCATTAATTGGAGTTGGGTATCCTAAAGAAGAAGGATTAAATAAGTTTACCGATCGATTTGATGAAAGTAGAATTCACAGAGAAGTCTACTAAAAATAAAGAAGAAATACATGAAATATAAAGTTGCATTTGTCTGTGTTCACAATTCTTGCAGGTCTCAAATAGCAGAAGCATGGGCAAATGCATTAGGCAGTGACATCTTTTCTGTATATTCAGCAGGCAATGAAAACTATCCATCAGTAAAACCTCTCGCCATAAAAGTTATGGAAGAAGAGGGAATTGATATGTCAAAACATTATCCTAAACTATTAAGTGATATACCATCTACTTTCGATATATTAATTACTATGGGATGTAATGTTCAGTGCCCTAATATACCTGCAAAAGTTAGAGAGGATTGGGGAATAGAAGATCCTTCTGGTGGTCCAATAGAAGAATTTAGAAAATGTTCGTTATTAATAAAAGAGAAAGTTATTGAGTTAATAGCAAGGTATAAAAATAATTAAAACAGAAATTCAGTAAATAATTAGTAAAAAAAAGAGCAATTGGAAAGAAATAAGTTGACAGATAAGCTTAGCTGTGCTTAACTTTCTTTATGAAAGAAATATAATAAAAGGAGTTTATTATGAAAAGAAACTTTTTAATTGCTTTACTAGCAATAATGTTAACAGTTCCATCTTTTGTCTTTGCTGCTGGTCAAGGTGAGGCTAAAAGCCCAGGAGAGGTAGAAGTAAGGTTTTCAACAATTTGGGTAGGTGCAGATACAAAATCAGGTCCAGTAAAAGAGCTTGTGGATGAATTTAACGCAGCTAATGCTGGTAAAATCAAGGTTATAATTGAAGAAAACCCAGATCCAGATGCTTATAGATCAAAAATTAACACAATGTTAGGTTCCGGTTCTGCTCCAGATGTATTCTCTATGAACCCAGATGCAACAGCATTTGAATTTTATAAGAGTGATGTATTAATGGACTTTACTGATGAGCTAAAAGGTGATTGGGCAAATAGCTTTGTAGAAGGTGCTGTTTCTTCAGCTACTATTGATGGCAGAACAAAATCATTACCTTTTGAAATGGGTTATACACCAATTTGGTATAATATGGACATTTTCAATGCAGCTGGTGTAAGTGAAATTCCAGCAACTTTTGATGAATTCTGGGATGCTGCAGAAAAAATTAAAGCTGCAGGTTATGTACCTACATCACAAATGACTGGTGGAACAAACGCTTGGACTTCAATGCTTTGGTATTGTCATATTCTAAATGCAGTTGGTGGACCAAATGTATGGGAAAAAGATTTTGCAACAGACCCTGTTTTTGTTGAAGCTGCTGCTTTATTAAACAGAATGTATCAAGATGGAAATACAACAATTGATGCTGTTGGTGGAGATGCTGGAGTTTCTGGCGGACACTTCTTAGCTGGAAAGACTGCAATGTTTATTAACGGTCCTTGGTATATAGGTCGTGTACAATCTGAAGCTCCTGATGTATTTGATGCTACAGTAATTGGTCCTGGCCCTGGTGCTAAATATTCAAACGGTCAAGTAGGATTCCCACAATCTAACTTAGTTGCTGCAAATACAAATGATCCTGCTAAAAAAGAAGCTGTATTGTCTTTCTTAAAATGGATGACAAAACCTGAAAACGCAGCTCGTGTTTCACAAGCTTCTGGTGCTATGTTAGCTGTTAAGACACCTGGTGTTGAAGGAAACAGACTTCAAAACCAATTTAACGATGCAATTGGGGAAGCCGCATTCTTACAAACACACTTCCAATTCAACTTTGCAACTGATGTAATGGCAGAATTTGGTCAAGCATTAGCTAAAATGGCTGCAGGTAGAGCAACACCTGAAGAATTTATAGCTCAAATAGCTTCAAAAATTCGATAATTAAGAATTTTATTTTGGGGCCTAGTAAATTCTAGGCCTCTTATTTTCTAGGAGTTTATATGCAAAATAAAAACGGTAAAATGATTTTTCTTTTTTTATTACCAGTGCTTATATTATTTATAACTTTCTTTATATATCCATTACTTTTTGTCATTGTTACTAGTTTTACTAAATGGAATGGATTTACACCACCAGAATTTATTGCACTTGGTAATTACAAATACTTATTTAGTGATGAAAACTTTAGACTTTCACTTAAAAATAATATTGTCTGGGCAATGGTTCTTGGGTTTGTTCAAGTTCCCCTAGCATGTATTATGGCAATGGTATTAGCAAGAAAACCTAAGGGTTGGAAGTTTTTAAGAACCGTTTACTTTCTTCCAAACGTTATATCTCAGGTTGCTTTAGCAATGATGTGGACTGCAATCTATAATGCACAAAATGGTGTGTTAAATGCATTATTAAACTTAGTTGGGTTAGATCATTTAACAAATAACTGGCTAGGAAATATGGATACAGCATTTGCTGCAGTTATTTTCCAACAAGTTTTCTATATTGGGTACTTCATGATTGTTATACTAGCTTCACGATTAAGCATTCCTGACTCATATTATGAAGCTGCTGAAATAGATGGAGCAAGTATATTACAGCAAGAGTTTCATATTACTATCCCTATGTTAAAACCTATTTTAATTACCACAATTACTTTAGCACTTGCATATGGAATGAGGCATTTTGAATCAACATTCTTAATGACAGGAGGAGGTCCAGCTCACGTAACTTCAGTTATGGGTATTATGTTGTACAGAAACATGCAAGCTCTTCGTTACGGAGAAGGGAATGCCATTGGTGCAACACTTGTAATATTTGGTGGGATAACAATTGGGCTTATAAGATATTTCTTAACAAAGAATAATGAAGATTAGAAGGAGAGAAACAATGGCTAGTAAAACATTTAGAGAAAAAACTCTCACTGGTTACGTAGGATCAACACTAAAGTGGTTTTATCTAATTTTCTTCCTATGTATAACCGTATTACCATTAGTTTGGTTGTTTATAACATCATTTAAAACAAACTTTGAGTTTGAAACAGCTTCTGCTTTCTCTCTGCCTACAATCTGGCAGTTTCAAAACTATCAAAAAGCAATAGCAATGAGTGGATTACCACGATTGTTTTTAAATTCAATTATTGTTGCCTCCGTGGCAACTGCGGTTAATCTTTTCGTTTCCTCTATGGGAGCTTTTGCTATAGCTAGAGAAAAGTTTAAGTTTAGTGGATTGTTGTTAACTGTAATTATGTCTGGGGTTTTAATTCCAATTATTGCTTTGATGGTACCTTACTTTAGAATAATTAAGACTTTAAACTTATTAGATAATCTAGGTGGACTAATTTTAGTTTACGCAGCAATTAATCTTCCAATTTCTGTTTATTTAATTCATGGATTTATGAGCACAATTCCCAAAGAATTAGAAGAAGCTGCTGTAATTGATGGGTGTAGTTTTGCTCAAAGATTTACAAAAGTAATCTTTCCTCTATCAAAAGCTGGTTTAGCTACATCTGGTGTTTTAATGTTTATTTATTCTTGGAATGAATTTACATACGCTATGTTGCTTACAAATAGCGAAAGAAGTAGAACAATTCAACTAGGGATTAGATATTTTAAATCGCAGTTTGTTATTGATTATACAAGTATGTTGGCTGCAATAGTAATTACAATGATGCCTACTATTTTAGTATATATATTTATGCATGATCAAATAATTGGTGGAATGACAAGTGGAGCTGTAAAAGGATAATAAGATGATAGCAGTTAAAACAAAAAATGAAAAAGTTAAAGTTTGTAGTGACGATTTAACATTAATTGATTCTAAGAGTTTTCTTACACTAAAAAAAGGTGATGCAGATATTGAAATGCATCATGGTAATTTTGTTATAAAAGACAATATAGAAGAAGAAAATAGTTTTAAACTTGTTGATTCAGTAATAATTAACAGTGAAGTTACTTTAAAAGTAGAAAGCAGTAATGGGGAAAAAGCTAAAGTCTTAATCCAAGAAAAAGATGGCTTTACAAAAATAAAGTTTAAAGATCTTCCTGAAAAATATAATAGAATTTCAATTAGATTTAAAGCTTCTAAAGATGAAGCAGTCTTTGGATTAGGAGAGCAGTTTTCATATTTTAATTTAAGAGGAAAAAGCTTTCCAATCTGGACTCGTGAGCAAGGTGTTGGAAGAAATAAAAAAACATTAATAACTAAATTAGCAAACATGGCAATGAAAGCTGGTGGCGATTATCATACTACCTTTTATCCACAACCAACTTTTGTATCGAGTAGAAAATACTTTTTACACTGTGATACTTTTGCATACTGTGTTTTTGATTTTGAAAATGAAGATTATCATGAAATTACTATTTGGGAAAATCCTAAAGAAATTGTAATAGGAAGAGGGGATTCTTTATTAGAAACAGTAAAGAAATTATCTTCCTATTTAGGTAAACAAGACCCCCTACCTCCTTGGGCAATAAAAGGCCTTTCTCTTGGAATTCAAGGGGGAAGTGATTATCTTTTAGAATGTGTTAAAAAAGCAAAAGACCATGATTTAGATTTAAATAGCATTTGGATTCAAGACTGGCAAGGAATAAATATAACATCATTTGGTAAACGTCTTAAGTGGAACTGGAAATGGGATAGCGAGCTTTATCCTGATTTGCCAAAAATCATTGAAGAACTGGAAAAAGATGATATAAGAATGTTGGGATACATTAATCCATACGTTGCAAAGGGTGAGAGCTTATGTAACTTTGCAGTAGAAAAAGATTATTTAGTTAAAGATAAGGATGGTGAAAACTATTTTGTAGACTTTGGTGAATTTCTTTGTGGAATAGTTGATTTAACCGATGAAAAAGCTTTTGCTTGGTATAAGGGAGTTATTAAAGAGAATTTAATAAACTTTGGTCTTTCTGGTTGGATGGCTGACTTTGGAGAATATTTACCTACAGATTGCTACCCTAAAAATGGGAATGCATTAATTGAACATAACAGATGGCCAGGACTGTGGGCAAAAGCAAATTATGAAGCATGTAAAGAAGCTAATAGAGATGATATTGTGTATTTTATGAGAGCTGGTAATGCAATGAGCCAAAGGTATAGTAAATTAACTTGGGCAGGAGATCAAAACGTTGATTACAGTGAAGATGATGGCCTTCCAAGTGTATTAACAGCAGCTCTTTCTCTTTCAATGTGTGGGATGGGTCTTCACCATAGTGATATAGGTGGTTATACAACCCTTTTTCACCTTAAGAGAAGTCAAGAATTATTAATTAGATGGGCTGAAATGGCAACATTTACAATTTTCATGAGAACTCATGAAGGAAATAGGCCTAAATCTAACCATCAATTAATGGAAAGTGAAGTGTCCCTAACTGCTTTTTCATATCTTGTTAAAGTCCATAATGCCTTATTTGATTATTTACAGCATTTAAATGTTGTTAATCACAAAGAAGGAATTTCAATTCAAAGACCGTTGTTTTTTCATTATGAAGATAGTAAATATTATTCAATTAAAGATCAATATTTATTAGGAGATCAAGTATTAGTAGCACCGCAGCTAAAGAAAAAAACGTTTACACGTAAAGTTATTCTCCCAGATGATAATTGGATTCATTTGTTTACAGAAAAAGAATATACTCAAGGTGAATGGGAAGTAGAAACACCATATCTAACACCTGCCGTATTTTATAAAAAAGGGTGTGAATTTGAACATATCTTTAAGAAAATCAAAACAATTGAAAAACCAGAAATAAAGTTGTAATAAAAAAGACTAAAATTATATAAGAGAGTAACAAGAAGAGAAGTTGCTCTCTTTTTTACATTTAAAGACAAAACTCTTTTAAATATCTATTAAAAAAATTATTTTACTACCAAATTTCTAGAAATTTTGTTATTATAAATCAAAACAGTTACAGTTAATAACATATATGGGGGGCTAGTCATAAATATATTTCAGTATATTCGTAGTTATGTTACATTAGAAAAAAAGTTACTTGCTAATAATATAGAAGCAGTTCAAGATGATTTAGATAATTTGTTAAAAACTATTTTGCTAGCTTGCGCTTCCTTATTTTCTTTATTAGTTGGTTATTTTTATTTTTTTAACCCTAAACCCAATTTTTTGTTTTTATATTTAGTTGGTGCTTTGTTAAGCATAATCTCTTTGGTAATAATTCTTAAAGTTGAAAGTTATATTGCTCACTTAACAACTTTTTACATGTTTGCAACATATATTTTTGCTGTATTTACTTATATCGGAGCTATAATTAGGCCAGAAGGAACTGCAACAAGTATTGTAGTGCTATTAGTATTATTTCCAATATTAATTTCAGATAAATTTTTAAGAGTTAATGGATTTTTATTATTCTTCTACATTACATACTCAGTTATATGTTTTAAAGTAAAGCCCGTTGAAATAGCAACTGAAGATTTTATTAATATAACAAGTTTAACAACAATTGGGTTTTTTATAGGTAATAATCATAGAAAAACTAAACTTGCAAGTTTTGATATTCAAAGAAGATCTAAAGAAAATGAAAACATTGATTTTTTAACAGGCTTACCCAATAGAAGACTAATGTATTTAAGGATAGAAGAAAGTAAAAATGGTAATTCATCTAAACCAATTACTGGAATAATGATGATTGATATTGATCATTTTAAACTATATAACGATAACAAAGGGCATTTACGTGGAGATATTTGTTTAAAAGAAATATCTGATTTATTTTCTAAAATTACTAGTGAAAAAGGAATTGAAATATTTCGCTATGGAGGAGAGGAGTTTGTAGCTTTATATTATGAAAATGATGAAGAGAAAATGGATTGTTTAGCAAATTATATTCTTGAAGAAGTCCGGGCTTTAGAGCTAGAATTTAAAGAATGTGATACAAAAATAGTTACCGTGAGTCTAGGATACACTTTTACCCATATGGATGAGAATTACGGATCAAATTATTTAATCGACATTGCAGACAAAGCTCTATATTTAGCAAAAAACGGTGGTAGAAACAAAGCCGTAAAAATATAATAAATTTAATTAGGTGAAGAAATGATAAAAAAAACAATAAGCTTTATTCTTTTTCTGTTAATAGTAAATCAATTCATTTTTTCAAATAATAGTAAATCCTTTGTTACTTTTCCTAAAGTTGAATATACAAAAGAAGAAATTAAACTTAAAAATTTTGATACTATATATTTAGTAGCTGCTAGCCCAACTAACGAGCATATTGGTTCTGTAGGTGCTCACACCTTTATTTTATTAGCTCACGGTGATGATATAAGTAATGCAATGGCTATTAACTTTTATGCTTATCATGAAAGTCTTGGTGAGGCAGAAAAAAATTATCAAAGGAGCAATTACTGGGCTAGAAGGATATCTAGACGTAAGGCCATTGTCGTATCTTTCTGAAAGGTACAATATTGGTCAAAATAGGACTTTGTTTGTTTATAAAACAAATATTGATAAAAAATACATCCCACCATTATTAGATGAGTTTTATAAGTTTAAAGAAACTGATGTATCTTATAACTTCTTTTTTTATAATTGCTCTTCTTTAGTAGGGGATGTTTTTTCTTCAGTCTTAAGCGATGGTGAAAAACAGTACAGCTTTCCTCATTTAATTATGCCAGGAAGGTTAGTGCATTTATTTAGAGAATATGGCTTATTAATAGATGAAAAAACCATTAGTCCTCCATTAACAAAACTTCTTTATGATGAGAGCTATCTTAGTAAGTCAGAAATTTTAGATAGACACGCTTTTTTTAAAGTTAAAGGAGCTGAAACAACAATAGAGGAAGGGTTTTCTCCTTTTATTCCGACAATTGATACCTTTGAGTCAAAAACGAAGTTTAGTGAAAAAGTTGGTAAACTTTATTTAGGGATGGATAATTTAAAACTTTCTTTCGGAGGGTCCCTCTTTAAAAACTCAGTACAAGAGCAGAGACAAAGTGCTGCTATTTTATATGACTTTATAGTTCTTGATACATTGTTAAGTGTAGACTCATCTTTGCATCTAGAAAAATTAACAATATTTAAAAGTGGAAAGTATCCAAAATCTAATTTACTAAAGTTAACCCCGTCTACATCTTTAAGTGTTGAATTAAACCCAAATAATAGTTTAATAGATTTAAATGCAGGTTATGGGCTTTCCTTTGGAGGATTACACAGTTTATTAACTGTGATGCCTACTGTTGAAACAAATATAGAGAATTTAGTTTTAACACTAAAAATTAATTCTATGTTAATGCTTTATTGGGAAAAGTTTTTTGTATTAGCTGATATTGATTACCCTGTGTATAATAAGACAAACATAACTGATGAAAAAGTAGAAGTTAAATTAGGATACAAATTTAATGAGTATTTTAGTGTAGATGGAAGTTTTGACTTTTTAAGCCAGGATTATAATGTTTATCTAAAGTATAACTTCTATCCTTTGATTATATAGTTTTTTACAAAAAGCACCCCCATCTTTGCATTCTTTTTAATATTTCTTAGTGATAAAGTTGCTTACAGAAATAGTTTTTAAGAGTATTGTTTTTAATGTGAGGAAATAAAATGAGAAAATGTAGTAACTGTGATGTAGAAATGTTAGATGATTATGTTTTAAAAGGTACCAAAAGTGATTTATATATTCAAAAAAACGGTATTTGTGGCCTTACTCTAAACACTGTAACTATAGCTGTTTGTCCAACTTGTGGAAAAGTTGAACTATATACAGATCCTGAAAAACTGCAAACAAACTTCTAAATAATTAGATATTTTTAGAATAATAAAATCGCTTTTTAGTGCTTAGGATAAGCGTATGTTATTGATTTTAACACTTTTTACTAACTTTAATAGTAGTAAGAACAGAGTAAATGCTATAAACTAAGCTTGTGTTAAATAAAGAAAATATTTAAAAAAATATAGTTTTTATTTTCAAAAAGTGCATATTACTTTTATGTTTAAAAGTAATGATGGTAATTAGATATATTACATTAGCGAGGCATTTATGAAAGATGGTTTAATTAAAGTCGCAACGTTTTCTCCAATTAATTACACAGTTGATTTAGAAAATAATAAAAACAACATTATTCATGCTATAAAAAAAGCAGCAAAAGAGGGAGTTAAGATAATTACATTCCCGGAGCTTTCTTTAACCTCTTATACAGCGGGTGATTTGTTTTTAAATCAAACTTTAATTGATCAGTCTTTAGAAATGCTCTCTCAAATCGTTCAAGAAACAATTAAAATTCCTAACATAGTATCTGTTGTAGGGACTCCATTTCTTTTAAACAATAAATTATATAATTGTGCTGCTGTTATTCAAGAAGGAGTAATACTAGGCATAGTACCAAAGCAGAATCTTCGAAATTATGAAGAGTTTAGTGAAGGCAGATGGTTTTCTAAACCAAAAGACGAAAATGTTTTAATTAATGTATTAGATCAACAAACTACTTTTGGAACACGAGTTTTATTTAACTGCTCCTCCCTAAAAGACTTAACTTTAGCTGTTGAAATAGGGGAAGATTTGTGGGTTCCTAACAGTCCTAGCAACTACCATACTGTTGCTGGAGCTACTATTGTCGCAAACCCTTCAGCTAATAGTGATATTGTTTCAAAAGGAGAGTACGTAAGAGATTTAGTTTTAAATCAAAGCGCTAAATGTATTTGTGCTTATCTTTTTGCTGATGCAGGAGAAGGGGAGTCAACCACTGATTTAGTATTTACAGGTCAAAATTTAATTTGTGAAAATGGTAGAATATTAGTTGATGAGGAAGACAAAAGTGGAGTGTTAAATACCACAATTATAGATGTGCAACGACTCTCTTCTTATAGGAGAAGAAAAAACACTTTTTACAGTGAAGTTGAAAACTATAAAACAATTAATTTCTTCTTAAAAGAAGAAGAAACCCTATTACAAAAATATAAAATATCAAAAACTCCTTTTATTCCTGATTCCCTTTCTCTTATGAATGAAAGATGTGAAAAAATATTAAATCTTCAAGCCTTAGGATTAGTAAGACGATTAAAAGCTGCACATACTGAAAGTGCTATTGTCGGTCTTTCTGGTGGATTAGATTCTACTTTAGCCTTATTAGTTACAATTAGAGCCTTTAATAAAGCAAAGATTAATTTAAAAAATATACAAGCTATTTCAATGCCTTGCTTTGGTACTACAGAAAGAACTAAAACTAATTCTGAAAGATTAGCAGTTGCTTTAGGAGTAAGTTTTTCAGAAATTGATATAACTGATGCTGTTAAACAGCATTTTAAAGATATAGATCATGATGAAAATACTCATGATGTGGTATATGAGAATTCTCAAGCAAGAGAGAGAACACAAGTATTAATGGATATAGCTAATAAAGAAGGATCAATTGTAATTGGAACAGGAGATTTGTCTGAACTTGCACTAGGGTGGGCTACTTTTAATGGAGACCACATGTCGATGTATGGTGTAAACTCTTCAGTCCCAAAAACACTTGTAAAACATTTAGTAAGCTATAATGCAACTATCTTTAATAAGGAAGTTTCTAAAATACTAATTGATGTTGTAAACACTCCAGTAAGTCCAGAACTACTCCCTCCTAGTGGGGATGGAACAATTTCTCAAGTTACTGAAGAGTTTGTTGGCCCTTATATACTTCATGATTTCTTTTTATACTACTTTGTTAGATGCTCTTTTACTCCTTCTAAAATTAGAAGATTTGCAACACATGCTTTTAAGGATGAGTTTAGTAAAGAGGAAATAGATAAGTGGTTAACTGTTTTTGTAAAACGCTTTTTCTCTCAACAATTTAAAAGATCTACCCTGCCTGATGGTCCAAAAGTCGGAAGTGTTAATTTAAGTCCCAGAGGAAACTGGAAAATGCCAAGTGATGCAACAAGCACATCATGGCTAAAACAACTATACAAAGTTTAAGTTTTATATTGGTTTTTTGCACATAATTCACTATGTAGAGCAAAAAAAAACTTTTCATGTTGTTTATATTTGCTTATTTGCATTTTTTTTGTAACAATAATGTTATATATTAGTTTAACATTGTATAACACAACAAATTATATAAGATAGGAGTTTAAGTTATGAGTAAAAAAATAGGAATTTTATTAGCAATATTTTGTCTAGTAATACCAATGGGGTTAACAGCAAAAGTTTTAGATTTTAATATTGGTGCAACAGCACAGTATAATTTAGACGCAGATGATGCTACAGGGTTTGATAGTGATGATTTATTAGATATTGAAAACTATAGTTTTGGAGCAGAAGCAAAGGTTAAGTTCTTATTCCTTGA
>CAZHNE010000018.1:16065-21538 GCA_964533775.1 uncultured Spirochaetaceae bacterium
AAATTAAATGTCATTAATAAAATTCCCTATTTCTATAAGTAAAATAATATGATAGTATAAAAAAAAGCTAGGAGATGTTTTTTTATGAATAGATTCGGATTTAAAGATTTTGTTATTAAACCTATAATGCTTTCAATAGTAACGTTTTTCATCATATTTTTCTTTTTCCCAAGCTTTAGTAATGAATATTTAAATGTGGGGTTTTCCGCCTCATCCGATAGCTTTGAAAAAGTAGAATCCATGTCCGAAAGTGTAAAAGACAAAACAGGTCAAAGTGTTGAAGACTTGTTAAATGTATTTGATGGGGACGATATAAGTGATATTCTTAATTCTGGTAGGGAGTAACTGTTTGTGGCTTATAGATTAACATTTTTAGGTACGGGAACTAGTCATGGAGTTCCTACCATTGGATGTAAATGCCCAACTTGCTTATCTCACGATTCAAAAGATAAACGACTTAGAAGCAGTGTTTTAATCCAAAGAAATAATAAAAATATCGTAATTGATACTGGTCCTGAGTTTAGAATTCAATGCTTGAGAGAGGATATATGTCATTTGGATGCTGTATTATATACTCACACTCATGCTGATCATTTAAATGGAATTGATGATTTAAGATCTTTTACAAATAAAGAAAAAAGCCTTCCTCTTTATGGAGATAAAAAAACTATTAAAGAAATAAGAGAAAGGTTTTCATATATAGAAAGAGGTAATGTAAATGGGACTACGATACCTCACTTGTCTCTTAATGTGTTAGAGCCTTACAAAGAAGTTGATATTTTTGGCTTTAAGATTACTCCACTAATTGTTGATCATGGCAGTTTACCCATTTTAGGGTTTAGAATATTTAATATGGCATATTTAACAGATTGTAATCACATTCCAAGAGAAACTTATAAGAGTTTAAAAAATTTAGATCTTTTAGTTTTAGATGCACTTCAACACAAAAGGCATAGAACACATTATACTTTAGAAAAGGCAATAGAAGTTGCAAGATTTATAGGCGCAAAGAAAACTTACTTTACCCACATTGCACATGGAATAAAAAATGACAGAGATTCTTTATTATTAGATGATAATATGGAATTATCTTTTGATACATTATCAATTGAGTTGGAGGAATAATGGACGATTTATTTAGTAAAAAAGACTATGAAGATGGCAAAGAGTTACAAGAGAAGAACGAGATGCCTACAATTGATCTGGAATTTGAAGAGCAAAAAAAAGAAATTCCCCCACAAGTTGATAAAGTTCTTGAAATTATTGATGCTGATGAAGAAGAAAGAAAAGAGTTTTATATAATTGATGGTTTTAACTTAATTTTTAGATCTTATTATGGGTTTATAATGAATCCCTTATTTGATAAAGATGGAAATAACATATCAGCTATATATGGCTTTTTTAATACTTTGTTTATGGTGATTAGAGAATTTAATCCCGACTATTTAGTTGTGGCTTTAGACTCTAAAGGACCTACTTTTAGGCATGAAATGTATAAAGAGTATAAAGCTAATAGAGATGCTGCGCCTGAAGATTTAAAACAACAAATTCCTGTTATTATAGACTTACTCTCTAAAATTAATATTCCAACAATAGCAAAAAGCGACTTAGAAGCAGACGATATAATAGCCTACCTTTGTGAAAAAGCTGTAGATAATAATTTAAATGCAATTATGTTTACAGCCGATAAAGATTTACTGCAGTTGGTTAACAATTATGTTTATTCATTGCGTCCTCCAAAAAGAGGAGAAAAGGAATATAGGCTTTTTGGACCTAGCGAAGTAGAAGAAGAATTTTTAATCAGATCAGATCAAATAATAGATTACTTAGCTCTTATAGGGGACTCAAGTGATAACGTACCTGGTGTTAAGGGTATTGGGCCTAAGGGTGCTGTTAAGCTGTTAACTAAATATAAGACACTAGAGAACATTTATGATAATTTAAATGGTTTAAGTAAAGGTGTTAGAAACAAGCTAGTTGAAGGAAAAGAAGATGCTTTCTTGTCCCAAGAACTTGTTAAGCTAAAAGTAGATGAATCTTTGTTTGAAAACTTTGATGTAGAAGATTTTAACTTAGATAAAATGACAATTGAAAACATAATTCCCTACTTTGAAGAAAAGAGATCAAGATCTTTAATTGCAGCAGCTAAAAAGCTAATGGATAAAGAACAAATAGAAGATTTAGAAAACAGAGAAGAGGAAGAAGAAATTACAGACCCAGAAGAGATTGATGCAATTGCTGATTCATCTTTACTTGGAGCATCTACTCTTTTACCCCTTGATACAACTGAAGAGTTAGAAGAAGTTCTTCAAAAGATCTCTTCTTCTACTAATCTAATGGCATTCGATACTGAAACAACAAGTGAAAACCCACTAAAGGCAGAACTCGTTGGATTCTCTATTTCTTATGAAGTAAAAAAAGCTTATTACTTTCCACTTGTTTATAGTGGAGAGAGAATTCACGAAGAAGAACCTGTTAGAAAAATATTAACTAAATATTTACAAAATGAGCCAATTGCTGTTGTTGGGCATAATATTAAATATGATTACAAAGTCTTAAAGCGTTTTGGAGTTGAACTTAAAAATATTGTTTTCGATACGATGATAGCCGCTTGGTTACATGAAAGTAGCGCTCATTCATTTAAAATGGATACCATTGCATTAAAATATTTAAACTATTTGTGTGTTAGCTTTAAAGATGTTGTTCCTAAAGGAAAATTGTTTAGTGATTTAGGTAAAACAGAAGCAGTTGCTTATGCAGCTGAAGATAGTGATATTACCTTTAGACTTTACAAATTCTTTAACAGTGTTTTAAAAAAGTCTATTAAAAAAGTACTAAATGACATTGAACTTCCTTTGATAACTATTTTAGCAAATATGGAGTTAGAAGGAATAGGCATCTCACTTGAAAAGTTAGAAGAGTTATCAGCTCTTTTTGGAGAAAGAATAGATAAAAATGTAAAAGAGATTTATAAATTAAGTGGTCACGAGTTTAATGTAAATTCACCAAAGCAACTTCAAGTAGTCCTTTTTGAAGAAAAAAAACTACCTCCTAAAAAGAAAACAAAGACCGGCTATTCAACAGCTACTGATGTTTTAGAGAGTTTAATAGACGAAGATCCAATTATTAGAAAAATTTTAGATTACAGATCAATTAATAAACTAAAATCAACATATGTCGACGCTTTTCCTAAACTGATAAACCCTGAAACAAAGAGAATTCACACTTCCTTCTTGCAGTTTGGAACAGCTACTGGACGACTTAGCTCTGTTAATCCTAATTTACAAAACTTACCAATAAGAACTGAAGAAGGTAGGAAAATTAGACATGCTTTTGTTCCTAGAGAAGGCTGCGTTTTAATGAGTGCAGACTATGCTCAAATTGAGTTAGTGGTTTTAGCTCATGTAGCTAACGACAAAACTTTACAAAACGCTTTTATTAGTGGAGAAGATGTTCACAAATTTACAGCATCCTTAATTTTTGATAAACAGTTAGATAAAATAACAAGTGATGAGAGAAGAGTAGCTAAAACAATTAACTTTGGTGTGATGTATGGAATGAGTGCATTTAGGCTTGCAAACGAGTTATCAATAAAACGAGCTGAAGCGAGTAGTTTTATAAAAGCTTACTTTAGTAGATACAATAAAGTAGCTGAATTTATTGACTCAACAATATCGAAAGTTAGAAAAGAAGGTAAGATTACAACATTAATGGGACATGAAAGAGAAATTCCCAAGATTAATAGTAAAAATAGATTAGAAAAAGCAGCAAGTGAAAGAGTTGCTGTTAACTCAATAATTCAAGGTTCTGCAGCAGAGATTATGAAAGTTGGAATGATTAATGTTGCAAAAGCTTTAAAAGAAAACAATTTAAAATCAAAGTTACTATTGCAAGTTCATGATGAAGTTATACTAGAAGTTCCATTTGAAGAAGAGAAAGTTGTTCGCAATTTACTTAAAGAAACTCTTGAAAATGCTTATAAACTATCAATTCCACTGAGAACAAGTATAGAAAGTGGCAAAAGCTGGGGAGAGATGCATTAATGAAGGTTGTTGGCTTAACAGGTAAAACTTGTGCTGGAAAAAACTTTGTTGCAAAAGCATTTGAAGAAAAAGGATTTTTAGTAATTGATGCTGATAAGCTAGGGCACAAAGCTTTAGAGGATAAAAAAGAAAGAATAATTAAAGCTTTTGGATCAGATATTATTGTAAATGGAAAAGTTGATAGGAAAAAACTAGGGAATATAGTATTTTCATCAACAAAGCAATTAAGACTGTTAGAAAGTATAGTACACCCTTACATTAAAGAATTATGCATTGATATAATAAATAAAGCTGAACAAAATGTATTAATTAATGCAGCTTTACTTCAAAGAGGAAAACTTGTTGAGCTTTGTGACAATGCTATTTATGTAAAAGCTTGTTTTATAACTCGTTATAAGCGAGCTAAAAAAAGAGACAAAATTAATTTAATTGGTTTTATAAAAAGAAATTTAGCACAAAGAGATATAAATATTAAAAGTTTAAAACAAAAGACTATTGTTTATGTTATAGTAAACAAAAGGGCTACTGGGGAAATTTATCGACAAGTAGATGACTATTGTGATATATTTATAGATAAGCAATAAGAATATCTAAATTTTTAGAAAAAACTTAGGTCATGTCAACTTTAGAGCAATTATAAACTTGTCTGTTATGCCCTATATTGCTATAATTTAGATTATTAAATGAATAGATACACCTCATGGTGAGAAATCAAGTTAGGAGGAGTCCGCAATAATATTTAATTTGCTGCGGGGTTATAATTTATGAAAAGATCAACACGTATTTCGATTTTAGTGTTTACTATATGTGCAGCCATTTTAGCCTTCGGGGCTTTGTGGTATACACGTCCTAGTGCACCAAGCTATATAATTGAAGAAGCAAAACAACGTCAAGAAGTTCCTCTTTTAGAAGTTAAAGAACCTGCGAGTCGATTAGCACCTCCTGAAATTGATTATGATAAACTAGCTGCAAAAATTGCTCCTCAAATTAAAGCAAGTTTAGTTAATGATAAAGATTTCATAAATGCAATTGTTGATTTAAATAAAGTTGAAATTTCTAATGCTGTCAAAGATTATACATCTTCAACATTAGTTCCTTCAATGAATGAAAAAATTGACAATTTAGCTAATGAATTATTAGCTTCTATAAACGAAGATTTAGAGCTAGAAGTAAAAGAAATAATTGAAAATAAGGTTCAAACAATTTTAGCTTCAGTTGATGTAAAAGATTACTCTCCTGAACTAATTGAAGCTTTAGATGCTTTAATTGTAGATAAAGTAGAGCCTGAGGCTATAGTGGCAAAAGATGTCAAAAAAGTTGACGACATTGAAGATATTGAAAAAATGTTTGAGATAGATGACTTTGAGGAATTTGATGACTTTATAGATTTTGATGAAGTAAAAGCTGAAGAAACTGAGAAGGTTGAAGAG
>CAZHNE010000019.1:0-5628 GCA_964533775.1 uncultured Spirochaetaceae bacterium
TGCAAAGCATCTGAGCAATCATTTGACAGAATTACTTAGCAAGAACAGTATTAATATATATTAATTGCAAAATTCCTTTAATTATTCTCTAAAATAGATTAATATAAGTACTATATTACGAATTAATTTTTATATAATTAATTTAACTTTACATGGAGTTATAAAAATGGCAAATCTGAAAACAAATTATATGGGATTAGAGCTTAAAAACCCAATTATAGCAGCAAGTAGTCCACTAACATCAAATTTAGACAATATTAAAAAATTAGAAGATGCAGGAGCTGCAGCAATTGTAGTAAAATCAATTTTTCAAGAACAAGTTGATAAAGATGCAGAATCAAATGTCGATATTGAACAATCATTTTTAAACCATGCAGATGCTTATGGGTTTTTAAAGGGAGCTAGTGAAGACTATTATATTGATAAATATTTAGCTTTAGTTGAAGATGCTAAAGAAGCTTGTAGCATCCCTATAATTGCATCATTAAATGGATCAGGAGATGGTTCTTGGATTCAAGAATATTCAGACCGCTTTGCCCATTGTGGAGCAGATGCATTTGAACTTAATCACTATATAATGGCATCAAACGCAAAAGAAAGTGGAGCAAAAATCGATAAAGACTTTATCAAATTTGCTAAGTTTGCTAGAAGAATAATAAAATTACCATTATCTCTAAAATTAGGATCTAACTTCTCATCTCTATCAAATATCATTAGAGAATTAGATTATTTGAATTATGATGGACTTGTTTTATTTAACAGATTTTATAACCCAGATATTGATATTGAAAAGATTGAAATCAAAAGAGGTCATGCTTTATCTTCTAAAGAAGAATATTCTGAGTCTCTTAGATGGATAGGTCTTATGAGTGAAGAAATTAATTTAAACTTATGTGCTAATACAGGAATCCATGATGGCGAAACACTTATTAAAATGCTTTTAGCTGGTGCTTCCTCTGTACAAATTTGTAGTGTGCTTTTAGAAATTGGCTTAGACTCAATTAATCTAATGCTTGAGATCTTAAATAATTGGATGGAAACTAAAAATTATTCAACAATTTCAGAGTTTAAAGGAAAATTAGCACAAGAGAAAATGAGTGATCCTACCCTTTGGGAAAGAACTCAATATATTAAATCCTTACACGGATAGGAGTTTTATAATGAATTTAGATGATTATAGTGACATTTCACCACTAGTTGGCGAAAAGGCTATAGAAGGGGTAAAAATACTTCAAGACAATCCAAGGTATATTGCAAACTTTGTAGGTATTTTACTCGATAACAAAGCTCCTGATTATAAAGAGCAAGTGCTATCCCTTACAAACGAAATTGTAAAATCTTTAGATGATGTTAAAAGTTATGACGATTTTCAAAAGATTATAACATCAGGATATTTGATACCGACACTTTTAAAAAGATCTGTCACTTCACTTACATTTTCAGGATTAGAAAATTTAAAAAAGAATGAAGCTTATCTTTTTTTCTCGAACCATAGAGATATAGTTTTAGACTGTGCTTTATTAGATTATGTTTTACTAAACAATGATCAGCAACTTTGTGAAATGGCTTTTGGTGATAACTTAATTGTAAATGAACTTTCAGAAACTTTATTTAGATTAAATGGTGGTATTGTAGTTAAAAGAACATTGCCTCTACGAGAGAAATATATTGAATCAATAAGATTAAGTAAATATTTTTGTGAAACTATAATAGAAAGAAATAAAAGTATATGGGTTGCCCAAAAAAGTGGTCGTGCTAAAGATGGCATTGATTTAACTAGTCCTGCTATTATTAAGATGCTTTATTTATCAATGAAAAAAAGTAAAGTTTCTTTTAGTGATTTAATTAGAAAGTGTAAAATAACACCTGTTGCTGTTTCTTACGAATATGATCCTTGTGATATTAATAAAAGTAGGGAAGAAGTTTCTCGAATCTTTAATGAAGGTGTATATTATAAGAAAAAGTATGAAGATTTAATTTCATTAGTAAAAGGATTGAGACAATTCAAAGGAAGAATCCATATACATATTGGAGAACCTTTAATCGATAGAGATTATTCGAACCACAACGAGGTTGCTGAAGAAATAGATAGACAAATTCATTTAAACTATAAATTATGGCCAACAAATTTATTTGCTTACGACTATTTAGAAAAAACAACTAAGTTTAAAGAAGAATATAAAGATTTTGATACTGAAAAATTCTTAGACAGATTCTCTCATTTAAATAAAGAGGTTCAAACCTTTGCTTTAAATGCTTATGCTAATCCAGTTAGATCATATCTTAAAGCAAATGAAAAATAAGATAATAGTCTTTGTTTTAGTAATAGTATCTTTTACCTTTAGCTCATGTGTGGAAAAAAACTTTAAAGTTCTAACTACGCAAGAAGAATTAAGTTACGTTAAAACATATTCACTCTCTTTAGAAAATATAGAAAGTGAATATAGTATAAAAGATTTTACTTTAACAAGAAGTTATCCAAAATTAAAAATAGAGATTAAATTAACGGATGATACTATTGATATATTAAAAGTAGAACTAACTAACCCTGATCAGTCTTTAAAATGGGAAGTTGATTCTACTCTTTTTTATCTAGCTGATAATCAAGATTTAGTAATAGATAATATTAACCTTGCATCTACCTTTTTCCAAAGCGGCTTATATAATATTAAGCTCTTAAGTGAAGATGGAAGAGAATTAAACCATGAAATTTCTATTAAAAACAAGATAAATGGTTTAAAAGATTTTTTTATTTATTTAGAAAACAATTATTTAATTTTTTCAAATAATGAGATTGTTAGTTTTGAAAATGCTAAAGAACTAACTGAAAGTCTAAATAAAACAAACTTTGAAATTTTCTTCTTCGATAAAAATAAAGAGTTCTTAGATTCTAAATTTTATAATTATTTAGACGAAGACGGGGATGTACCATCTAAATTAAAAATCGATAATGAAGCTTCTGTTTATTTTATTGAAATAAAACTCATTGATAAAGACGGTCTTTTAAATATTATTAAAATTGACCTAAGTTCTTCCGACAGCCTTCTTTAACTCATCATTATTAAATCTAATTAAGAATGTTCTTCCGTGTGGACAAACAGGTTCTTCTAATTCAAATACTTTTTCAATTAAACTCTTAGCAGTTCTCTCATCTACACTATCGCCTTGTCTAATAGCTTTATGACAAGCAAGAATAGCAAACACACCCTCTTCAATAGCTTTAATATCCCCTGTATTGTTTTGAATATACTCTATGATTTTAGACTCTATTGGCTTATAAACTGTAGGGATAGAGTGCAACTGCCAAAGTAGGTCTTCTTTTCTATGCAGTTCAATACCTAAATTTGCGTAAAGAATAGTGTTTTCTTTAAGGTAGTTATCAACATCTCTTTCTACTTCAAAGTCAACTGGGATTAATAAATTTTGAGTGTTTTGTCTTTGCCTTATTTCATCAAAAAGAATTCTTTCATGAGCAGCATGCTGATCTATTAAGTATAGCTCATTATCTTTTTCAACAATCAAAAAAAGATTAAAAGCCTGTCCAATATATTTAAATGATTTTTCTTCAACTTTATCCCAAGGGGAAGCCTCATCTTTTTCTTCTTTATCTTGGTTTTCTTCAATTGAAGAAGGTTTTGATAATATCTCTTTTGCTTTGTCGAACCAATGAGGTGTTTTAGGACGTGGATCTTCTCCTACAAAAGAATCATTTTTGTTAGAAGAGCTACCTTTAGTAAAATAGGAAAGGGGTGTTTTAGGTTTATTATGAAGGTTATAATTTGAGCGCTTTTGCTCTACTGTTTCTTCACTTAAGGGTAAGTCACTTTGGTAAAAAGTATCCTCTAATTCGGGAAGGGGTCTTACCATTTGTTTTTGTATCATTGAAACAACACCATGGTGTATTTCAGATTGGATACGTAGTTTAGCCTCCCGCTTAGCTGGGTGTATGTTAAAATCAACAAGGGTGGGATCTACATCAACAAACAAATAACAATAAGGAAAACTCCCTCCAGGAAGCAGTTCTCCATACCCATAAGTAACAGCTTGAACTAAAGCATAGTTTTGAATAGGTCTTTTATTTATATAGATTTTAATATTAGATCTGTCCCCTCTTTTTATATGAGGAAGAGCAGCAACTGCATATAAAGAAAACCTTTCATAGTTTGCTTTAAGCTCTAATGTATCGTTTATTACAATTTTGTTTCTAGCATTTAATGTATTTACAATTCTCTCTTGAGAAGTGGTTTTAGGCAGGTGTAGAACTAGCTTTTCGTCATTATAATATCTAAATTCTACATTGTTAAAAGCTACTGCTTTTTCAATTAAAACATTTCTACACATTGTCGCTTCAGTTGAAGCTCTCTTTAAAAAATCTCTTCTAGCTGGAATTTCTGCAAATAAATCTTCAACAGTAATTCTTGTTCCAATGTTTGGACCCTTTGGAAGTAATGGGCTTTTTTCTCCATTGTCTATTGTTATTGAATGAGGAGATTCTCCGTTGTAACTACTTGAAATAGTTAATTTGCTTACTGCGGCAATTGAATACAGTGCTTCACCTCTAAAGCCCATACTAGTTAGATGGTATAAATCATCTAAACTTTTTACTTTACTTGTTGTATGGCTATTAGTACAAATATTTAAATCATCTTTATTAATACCTGATCCATCATCTATAACGGTTATTTCTTCTAAACCACCCGCTTTTATACGTAATGTTATAGAAGAGGCATTAGCATCTATTGAATTATCTATTAACTCTCTTACGACTGAAGAGGGTCTTTCAATTACTTCTCCAGCTGCAATTCGTTGCGCCACTAATTTGTTAAGTTCGTGTATTCTCATATTGTAATTATTATATCATAAAATAAAAAATTAATAGGGGTAAAAAAAAACCTTCTAATAAAACTATACAATAATTTTAAAAGAAGGCATTATATTCTCAGTTTTAAAACTAAAAAGCAAAGTCTAGTTTATAATTTAAACTAACTTGTAAGGCAATTGGAGCTGTAGATGATGGCATCACAAGTGCACCTTTAAGAGCTAAGCCATTAAAGTCATACTTCACATATCCACCATATTCAGTATTATTATTTACTAAGAAGCTTTTAATTGTTGATAAATCAGTTATGTTTTTAACTAAGTTAACAGTGTTCTTACCAAAGTTATTATGAAGGTAGAAACCACCAATAGTTAAATTGTTAAATTTTAATCCCAAATCAATATCAATTAAATCATTGCCTAGCCTCTGTTTAAAAGTCAAAGAAGGGCTTAAGTCTATTGGTAGTGAATACTTAGCAGATAAGTCTACTTTAGCGTTATTATAACCAAATTGACCTACAGCAGTTAATGTATTGCTACTCACTGGTGTAAATATATCATCACTGTTATTAACAATATTTTTGTGAATCATATTGGTAGTAAATTTCGATGAGTCTTCTGTTGCTAAATAATTTGCACCCAAAGATAATTTTAAGGTTTCAGTGTTTACATCAAAGGAAACATTAGCTAAATAGTTTGGCACAAGTCTTGGATTGTTAGTATCAAGAATAGTCTTAAAATCAAGAGGTGTTGCTTGTAAATATAAAGTTGCACCAATGTTTACATTAAGTTGGATATCTTTATTGTTTA
>CAZHNE010000019.1:5728-10718 GCA_964533775.1 uncultured Spirochaetaceae bacterium
AGTTGTTTTTAGATCAACAATAGTTGGAGCTACTGGTATTTCTTTAACAACAGCCTCAGTTGTTGATACATCTAATAGTGTTGGAGGTAGAGGAATTTCTTTTACAAAAACTTGGGTTGATTTTACTTCAACTGCAGAAGGAGCAAATGGTTTGTCCTTTACCTCAACAGTAACATCAGCAAATGAAGGTTCTGTTAAGAATAACGAAAGATCTTTTGGAACTTTAACAGTATTTAAGAACGCTAATAAAGCAGTATCTTTTTTATATGAGTCTACATTTAATGAAGATGCAAGCTTATTATCAGCTTCGGCAAGTGTTGATGAATAAACCTTTGCATGACGGGTTGATATAACATCTTCACCTTTTACTCTAATGGTGTAGTTGTGGATTTCTGAATAACCAACACCTGTGTTAATTACAGGAACACCACTAACGTTCATTAGCATTGCGTTGCTATTATTACTGTCAATTAATAAATCAATTCCTTTTATGTTGTTTAATATATAGGAAGAGTCAAAGTTTTTATAATTTATATTTGAAACAACGATCACATAATCAGCAACTTCTTTTGCTTGGTTAATTGCCTCTTGAGCATTTTCTACAATAATTTGGTTAGTTAAATCTAAATCCATTTGTTTTGTAATATCTGACGGGTTAGATAAACCTAAAACTACAATTTTGAAATCATCAAACAAATATAGGCCAAAAGGTTTAAAGTACAAGAATAAATCGTTATTTAAAGCATTTGAACTTATAAAGCTTGTTTTAACCTGTTTGTCTAATTTAGCTAAATGCTCAGGACCATAACTAAGATCCATTGCACCAGGAACAAATACATCGTATCCAACTAAATCTAAAACTTGTGCAGCTGTTTTTCCTTTATCAAAATTGACAAAAGCAGAACCGTTTAAAGTATTTCCACCATCAATTAATAAAACATTTTCATCATTTTCTTTTGCACTCTTAATAATACCGGAAAAGGCTGGTAAATTAAGAGCTGAAATATTCCCTTGTCCGTTTCCTGTAACAACTAAGTTAATAGATGTATATTTATCAAAACTTTTACTTTTTTGAACTGGGTTTACATCAAATAGGTAAGGAGTATTTAACGCTTTACTTCTAATTGTTTCACTTACCTTTTTATTCTCAGCAAAAATTTCTTTTTCCTTTGCCTGGTACGTTTGCTTAATAGTATCAATGAGAATTGGGTTATTTACATCAGTATCTAAGGAATACTCTACAGGAACATCTAAAGTGAAATTGTTTGAAAAAGCCATGTCTATCATTTGTAGGCTACCTAAAAAAGTAGTTTCACCTGATAGAGCATTATAAGAAGTACCTTGTCCCTCGAAGAATACACCGTATTCAAGGTTTTCATTACTTATTATACTTACTTTTGCTGGAGATGAAAATTGGTATTTACTTACAGGAGTTGTAATAACATAATCAAGAATAAAGCTTGATTGAGTAGTTAAATTAATTTGTCCATCAACTAAATATAGTGTTGGGTTTTTATCAAAAGGGTTTGCAACTAAAATTGAATTGCTCTTTAAGGTGAAAGTTCCATAGCCATATGAAAACTCTACATCTTTGTTATCAGTTTTAATAATCACTTTTGAATTAACGACTATAGTATCATCCCTTTCTAAACTAATTTTCTGACCGACTTCATTATAAATATTGAAAGAGTTTTTATCCCCATCAATAATACTTAATGAAATTGATTGAGAAAATATACTAGGGACCATTAGGGATGCTAGTAAAAATACGATGAATATTTTTTTGATTTTGTTGTTCATAACCATTCCTTTTCAATATTATAAAAGTGTAAGTTTGTATCCCAAGGAATACGTTGGTTTTATACTACCACTTTCATCACCAATAATGCGCATATTAACTGTGATTGCATTAACTTTGTAAAATATTATATTTGCTGATAAATTAATATCTAAGTTTTTTGCAGAAACGAGTCCTTCAAAAAAACTTTCACTAAATTCACCTGCATCTTGATTTAAAATATAATTTTTAACTAGTGAAGCAGTTATTCCACTTACTGGACCAATTGCCTTAGCGCTTTTGATTACTAATTTTAAGTTATAATCACTTAATTGTAAATCATTAAAACCAAGTTGTGACCCAAAAGTATACTCAGTTAATCCATTATTTGAATAATAACCAGTATAAGCACTTATGATAAAATCTTTTTTAAATTGTGGGATAATAGTTTTTGAAATTAAATCCCAGTTTGCTTTACCAAAATCAGTCTCATAAAGAGAAGCATTATTAGATACAATATTTTTTATATGAGCATCATATGTAAAAGATTTTAAATACCAACCCTGAATACCGTAACGCTGGGAAAGCATTCTATTTAAACTGTCATCATCTTTATCTATTTCTATTTCACTGATTAAATCATAATAAGTAATAATACTGTTTTCAGGGTTTTTATAAATAGGGAGTTGTAAGTCATAAACAAAGTTAAACCAGTCTTGTGTAATATTACTTTCGTTTATTCTTTTATTATAAGTTGTTGTATAACCTATTTGTAGTTTGTTAAATAAGTTATTTTCAATAAAGAAAATTGGATTAACGAACATTCTTCCACCTACCAAAGTAGAATCGAATAGATCATTTGAAATAAATTCAGCACCAAAAGGTAAGTTAAGCATATTGCCATCAAACTTAAGATGTAATCCAGGTTTTGTTTCAAATCTACATACTGACTCGTCTTTATAATGGTACAACAATGCCCCATCGCCTATTGTGCTATTAGTAATTTTTCCAATTCTAATTGCAAAATCTTCAGTAAAACTTCCCCATTGTAAATAGTTAATAAAGTTTAAAAAATATTTAGTATAAGCGAGAGAAGTGTCTAAAAAGTTGTCTTTACTTTCTGGTAAGGCGTAGTTTGAAAAATCGAAACCCATACCATCCTCGAACTTAAATTTTATGGGTGTATTTAACTCGACAGAAAATTTGCCTGAACTAAAAGAGGGTAGTGCAACTACACTAAAAGGAAATTCGTTTGTTGCAGCATCAGGTGAATCTGCATCTACTGAGTCGTAATTCAAACCTAAATCAAGGCCAAAATTCGCAAATATAGAAAAATTAATTCCTATTAATATTAGTAAAGATAATATACATCGTTTTTTTAGCACCTTAAAACTCCTTGATTAGTCATGTATAACTGGTTTAAATTATACATGATAAAGGTCTATGTTAAAAGTACTTTATTAAACAAATGAAAAAATGATGTATTTTATAATGCTAAAAATCTAGCAAACTAATTTCTAATTATTTTTTCACTAAAATTATGAGATTTAAAAATATGCTCTCTAGTTAGTTTATCTATATGGGATAAACTTGAAACTATAGGTTTTAATCTTGATCTAATATTAGTTTCATCATATGGACAAACAGGTTTTACAACTGGTAAATCATAGTGGTAAGCTAATCTTTTTAGTACAGCTTCATGAACTTCAATCATTGGTCTTATGATAAATAAAGAAGAATCAAAAAACTCTTGAACAGGTAGCATTGTAGAGAAGTTTCCTCTAAAACACGTATTTATTAAAGTTGTTTCAACTAAATCATCTAAATGATGACCAAGAGCTATAATTTTTAAATTGTTTTCTCTTGCGTAATTAAATAAAATACGTCTTCTGTTTCTTGAACATAAATAGCAGTTAAAATCCCCTTTAAAAGAAAATGAATACTGAACTTCATCAAATATAGTGAACTCTATATCTAACGCTCTAAAATAAGAGTAAAGCTTTTCTTTTGCTTCATCGCTAATAGGATGTTCAATCCAGTTAATCATTACTGCTTTTAAATTATAATGGATTGGAATCCATTTTCTTCTAACAGAAAGAGCAAGAGCTAATGCTAAAGAGTCTTTGCCTCCAGAAACAGATAGTAGAATTGTTTCTTTATCTTTAATCATCTCAAAACTATTTATTGTTTTTCCAATTTGCTTTATATATCTTCTAACCCATGGGGAAAATTCCCCGTTAATTACATTTTTATAACTTAATTGATCGTGCATTTTGTTATTGCCTTATAAACTTCTTCTTTAGTAATTTCTTCAATAGTAAAAACTCTTGTTTTTCTCAACTGTTTATGAAAACCATCAATAACAGACTTGTTAAAAACCCCATCTATTTCTTTAAAGGATTTAACACTCCCATCTTTAAATAAAATTGGAATATCTACTTCAAATGATATAGGTTCTGGAATATCAATTATTACGCTTTCTTCTTTAAGAGAAGGATGGTTTTTAGATAAATACTTATATAATATCTTTTCAGCTTTAGTTCTATTGTCTAAATCAAGACAAAGGGTGTGAAAACTGTCCTTTAAAGAAAATGATTCTTCATATTTAGTTTTTAATAATTTGTTATCTCTTACAGCTATTACATTTGAAAATGTTTCAGCATTGTTTTGAGCTAATTCATTAAAACTATAATCATCTAAATGATATAAATCTTTAGCTTTTATAATGCCTTTTTCTAAGTTGTACATAAGAGTCTTTTTAATCATAGCAGTGGCACAACGTGTTTTTTTATGCCAATAAACTGTTTTATACATTTGATATTTTGAAAAAAGTAAATGCTCTAATGATATCATGGCACTTTCTAGCAAGGTACTAACAGAGTCATGTATAGTAAGATGGGATATTATGTATGAGCAGTCTTGAATTCCGTATGTTACACCTGAAAAAAAAGCATCTCGGTTTAAATAATCTAACTTGTCTGGGTCTAAAGCTCCTGAAAGTAGGGATTTGTAAAACGTAATCTCTACATCTTTTTCCTCTTCTTCAAAGTTTAAAATACTACAAATTTTATCGATATTGAAGTTTTCTTCTTTTAATACAGCATTTAATTCATTCTCTTCTTTAATAATATGAGTTGCCAAAATTTCATGATCTATTAGAGGTAACTCTTTAAGGGAATGAGTGTAAGGAAAGTGACCAATATCATGAAGAAG
>CAZHNE010000019.1:10818-19996 GCA_964533775.1 uncultured Spirochaetaceae bacterium
GAGGTAACTCTTTAAGGGAATGAGTGTAAGGAAAGTGACCAATATCATGAAGAAGAGCCGCTGCTAAAAAACTATTAACTCCATCTTTTGTAAAAGGATTATCGATTTGTTTAGATAAAAGGGAAATGATAATTTCTTTTGAAAGATGATAAACTCCAAGACTGTGACAAAGTCTTGTGTGCATTGCTCCAGGATATACAAGGTTTGTTGGTCCTAGTTGTTTTATTCTTGATAACTTTTGAACTTCTTTACTCATATAAATATTGTTAAGAGAGAAACTTAATTTAATATCTTGCCACAAGGGATCTCTTATTGATATCTTAAAATCTGTTTTTAAGTACTGAAGTAAATTTTTGTTGTCCATAATGTTCCTTTATTAAAAATTAATTATGCTTTATTTGTTGAGTTCAATGTTTTTTTGTTTTATTCTACTTATATGAATAGAAAAATATATATCTTTACATTAATTTTATTAATTTCTTGTGCTTCTTTGTTTGCAAGGGATAATAAATTTTCAATATATAATAGAACGATTCTTCCTACAAGTAGTAAAATTGGAAAGATTGAAAGTGGTAAACTTTACTCAAGTGAAAACTATTTTAAACAAATGTTTAAAGATGAATATTCACTTAATTGGGTAGAAAGATATGTTAAAGACGAATATAAGTACAGTTTTACAAAAGAAAATAGTAAAATATTAGCAGAACTTTTACCAGTAAAGGGTTCAATTTATACGAGTAAAATTACTCTAAAACCTAATAACAGAACTATAAACCTACTTATAGAAGATAAAACTATTGTTAAAATAATTTTAGAAAAACAAAGTGATAAAATAATTGCTATGGAAATTATTTAAAACTTATTTTTTTAAACTTTTAAGAAATCTAAGTAGAGGATTATCGTTATAAATAACGGGCTTTTTACTTTCTTCAATAGCTTCTTTCATTAACACGGATTGAGCATCAATTGCTTTAGTTTTTGTCTTTTTTATCTTAGAATATTCTCCATTACTGTTAAGTTTTCTAGCTTTAATATTGTCTTTTAAACACACATTCATAAGGTGGTGTATTTCTTTTTTAATAGTAGGGTTTGTAATAGGAGCAGCTATTTCAACTCTTCTTTCAGTATTTCGGGTCATAAAGTCTGCTGAAGAGATGTACATCTTTTCATTAGCTCCTTTACCAAAAATAAAGATTCTAGTGTGTTCTAAATATCTTCCAACAATACTTGTAATCTCAATGTTTTCTGTTTTACCTTTTACTCCAGGGACCAAGCAACAGATTCCTCTTATAACAAGTTTGATTTTTACCCCTGAGCAAGAGGCTAGTTTTAGCCTCTCTATTATATCAACATCAGTCATTGAGTTGATTTTAATTTTTATAAGACCATCTTCACCTTTTTCTATTTCTCTATCAATTAAGTTAATAATTGATGATTTAAAGTTTACTGGGGATACTAAAAAGTGTTTATAAGAACCTATTAAGTTTGCAATAGACATGTTTTTAAAGAAAGTAGTTGCATCAAGCCCTAAATCTTTATCTGTGGTGAAATAACTTAAATCAGTATATAGTTTAGCTGTTACCTCATTGTAATTGCCTGTTCCTACTTGTGTAATGTAACTTAAGTTACCTTTTTCTCTTATTGTTATTAATGTTATTTTAGAATGAACTTTAAACCCTTCAAAGCCGTAATAAACTTTACATCCCGCTTCTTCTAATCTTTGAGACCAGTCAATATTGTTTTGTTCATCAAATCTAGCTCTTAGTTCAATTAAAATTGTCACATCTTTTCCGTTTTCTGCAGCCATGCACAAATATTCAACTAATTTAGCCTGGCTCGCTAATCTATAAATTGTAATTTTTATGCTAACAACACTTTTGTGATTAGCGGCCTCTTTAATTAAGAGTAGGTAGGGAGCCATGCTTTGATAAGGGTATGATAAGAGTAAATCACTTTTTTGTAATTGCTTTATTATACTTTGATTTAAATTAATTTTAGGTGTTTTTTGAGGTTTAAACTCATTGTACGTTAAAGTTCTTTTTGAAGGAACAGCTATATAGTTTTTTAAATTATAGGAATAAGACAAATCTAAAGGAGCGCTTGTAACAAAGACATGTTCCCTTGTTAGATTAAGCTTTGAAGTTAAAAACTCTTTAAATGATTTATCAGAGTCAGAAGATAATTCTAGTCTAACAGCTTGAAGTTTTTTTCTTTTTTGTAAAAGCTTTTTCATCTTTTTTCTAAAATCATTTTCTACATCAAAAGCTTCATCATCAGCGTTTATATCACCGTTTCTAGTTACTCTAAAAATAGTTTTATCTTTAACTTCGTACATAGAAAAAACATCTTCATAATAATTTAAAACAATATTTGCGATACTGATATACCTAACTGTAGAGCCTGGTAGAAAAAAGTGAGAAGGAAGAGCTTCTGGGATAGGGATTACTGAGAATAATTTATGCCCTTTATGCTCTACCATAGCACCAACGTGAAGTGCTGCATTAGATAGGTGAGGAAAGGGATGTCTAGAATCTACTATTTGTGGAGATAAAATAGGTAAAATTTGTGTTTCAAAATATTTTTTAATATATTTCTTTTCTGAATTAGTAAGTTCTTCAAAGTTTAAGTGAGATATTTGATGAACTCTTAACTGGGATTCAACATCGTTGTATGCTTTTTCTTTTTGCTTATATAACTGAGCAACTTCTTTATAAATAAGTGAAAGCTGTTGTTTAGGATTAAGGCCTGATCTGTTATCGATAGCATCTTCTTGATATTCTAAAATATCAAATAAAGATCCCACTCTTATCATAAAGAATTCATCAAGGTTGCTAGAAAAAATTGAAATAAACTTTAATCGCTCTAACAAAGGAACAGTTTCATCCATTCCTTCTTCTAAAACTCTTTTGTTAAATTTTAACCAAGAAAGTTCTCTGTTTTGTGTATACCCTTGAGTGTGTAAACTGCTCATACTTTTTCCTTAATCCCGACAATAAATTTGGTTGTATAATATTACAGTAGTATGTTTTTTTCAACTTATACTGTTGGTAAAAGAGAAAATCAATCTCTTTTAATTGATTTGGGGATTTTTCTTAAACCTAGATCCTTTTTAGACTTACGAATTGTATAGTTTATTCTTAATTTCTTTTTTTCTTCTTTTAACTGACTGTCAATTTCTTCAAATATGTCGCTATACAAATCTGTGTGTAAAGTATCCCTCTCTTTTACAACCTTTTCACAATTTCTCTTATATTCCACTACCTCTTTATTATTTAATTTACTTTCCTCTTCTATGTTTGCTCCATCTTCAATGCTAGAAAGGTATAAAGCTTTCCGTTTTTTAAAAAATGCGAACAAGATAAATCTATAAATGAGATAACAAATAACTATTAAGAAGGAAAGATAAATAAAGTAATCACCATACTTTGTATAAAGGCTGGTATTTTCTTTTGTGTTGTTAAAAATAGGGACGTTATAAACCTTAAAACCTGCAATAAAAGGTTCTAGAGGCTCAATTACTCTTCCCCAAGGTGTAATTAAACATGTAATTCCACTATTGGTTGATCTAACTACACTCTTTCTGTTCTCTATTGCCCTAAAGGCTCCAAGATACATGTGCTGCTGTTCTGCAGCTACAGATCTCGACCAACTATCGTTAGAAAGGTTTAAAAGTAAAGTAGCTCCATTGTTTACAAAATCACGACTTATATAAGAGAAAGTATCTTCAAAACAAATAGAAGTTGAAAACTTTAAGCCGTTATAATCAAATACTTTAGATTCATCAGATTGTAACCACCACTTATAATCATGAGATTTTAAGAATTCATAAAATCTAGGAAACGTTTCCCCATATGGGAAGTACTCTGTAAATGGTACTAAGTGCTGTTTTCTATAAGTATCTTTTAATTCACCATCAGCAAAAAGAATTATAGTATTGTAATCATCTCTGTTCCAGTTTCCATCTTCTAAGAAAGGAGGCTGTGTTTTGTCTTTTAAAACCCCTTCAACGTTTCCAGTAACTAAAGGAATACCTAAAGTTTTACCAAAGTCTACAAAGTTTTCAACAAGTTTAAAGGTTTTATAATTGTTAGGGTAGGTAGTGTGCCAAGCTACACTAGGGACAAATGCTGTTTCACTCCACATTACTAAATCAGGATCCTCTTCCATAGCCTGGAGAGTTAACTCTGATAGGGTCTCAAAGTTACTCTTATACCTTGTATAACCGCCTTCCCAAGTATCTGCATTATGTTGAATGGTTGCAATTTTTACATATGAATCAGGTTCTTTTGACTCCCAGTAACTAATAGAGTAAAGACCGTAAATTACAACGCAGAAGAAAACAAAAAAGTATAAAAGAACACTTTCTTTCTTTTGTGCTAAATATTTAAAAAATGCAGTTTCCCTATTATCAACTAAATAGTTTGCGATAAATGACTGAGGGATAAACATTAAGAAGGAAACACCCCACATGCCAGTTACACTAACTGCTTGGGCAATAATTGGTAAGGTAATTGTTGTAGATGCTAATGAACCATATGGATAACCGAAAAATCCCTGTTGAACTATATAAGAGTAAAGGATATATGCTATTGATTGCGAAATGGCTTTATACTTTTTAGGAAAAGAGTAGAAAAGCTTTAGAATTGGGAAAAAGAATAATAACTGTATTCCTTTTGTTACAGGGCCAATTACAATAGCTAATGCATGGAATGTGCTCAGCCAATAGTTAAAAATCCCAAAGTAGGAAATTCCAAAAATCAATCCTAACAGAGGAGCATATTTCCACTTTGTTTTATTAAGAGAGTATAAAAGTGGTATTAAGGCAAAGAATGCTAAAATAGGGAATCCATTGTCATTTAAAAATGAGGGAAAGGCCATCGCATACAAAAATGCTGAAATAAGGGTAAATAATATTTCTAAAGGCAAAGAATAAAACTTTCTTTCTTTCATTGTCAGCTCCAAAAATAAATTGTAATATACAAATAATAACATCAATAGTTGTCTTATGATACCAAAATGACTAAAAATTAAAAATTATTAGAAAAACTATTGACCAAAATTACAATAAAATATAATGTAAGCAACGAGTTCAAAAGAACACAGTTTGGCGGCATAGCTCAGATGGTAGAGCACACGGCTCATATCCGTTTTGTCAGGGGTTCAAGTCCCTTTGCCGCTATATTAAAGACTTAGCTTATCGCTAGGTCTTTTTTTATTTTCAAAAAGTTCAACATATTCAATTTTTCTTTTTTAATATTTTTTTTATATGTGGAGTACTGAAGGATTGACAAATACCCATTTAATCGATACTCTATATTTATTAATAACAGTTACCAATAGTAACCTAAAGGAGATTAATATGAATTTACATAATTATACAGTAAAAGATATGAAGGGAAATGATGTTTCCCTATCCAAATATAAAGACAAAGTAGTTTTAGTTGTTAACACAGCAACAGAGTGTGGTTTTACTCCACAATATGCACCTCTTGAAAGTTTATATAAAAAACACAAAGATGCGGGGTTAGTAATTTTAGACTTTCCATGTAACCAATTTGGTGAACAAGCTCCAGGTAGTATTGATGAAATTCATAGTTTCTGTTCTGGTAGATTTGGAATCACATTCCCTCAATTTGATAAAGTTGATGTAAATGGAGATAATGCAATTGATCTTTATAAAGACCTCGTAGCAAATACAAAATTTAAAGGTTTTCATAAAGAACATGAAATTACAAAAGTCTTAGAAGAGTTACTACCTCAATTTGATAAAGATTATGCTAATAATAGTAATATTAAGTGGAACTTTACAAAATTCCTATTTGATAGAAAAGGGAACTTAGTAAAACGTTTTGAACCAACCCATAATTTAGATAAAGTTGAAGCTGAAATAGCTAAATTAATTTAAATTTCTTATATATGTGATTTGTTTTTTAAATATCTGTGGTTTTAATAGCTGCAGATATTTTTTTGTTTGATTTTTTTTATTATACTATGATAGAGTACAGAAAATAATAAAGAGGAGTAATGATGGAAAAAAAACAATATATTTGTCCTAAATGTGGTTGCACACATTATCAAAGTGATGTTCTTCAAGCAACAGGTGGTAATTTTTCTAAAATTTTTGATGTTCAAAACAAAAAGTATACAACAATTAGTTGTAATAATTGTGGATTTACTGAATTTTATAAGAAAAAGACCTCTAGTGGTATGAATATATTAGATTTTTTACTAAATTAAAGTATATATGATAGGATTTTTTATTAAAAAAGCATTTTTTGATGCATGGGATAATTTGATCGGCATAGTTGTGTCGAATTTAGGGTTTCTTTTAGTGTTAATTGTATTTTCACTTGGAATGCAATATGTGGGAACCTCGGCTATTTTGTTTATAGTGACATTAGTGGTATCAATTAGTTTGTTTTCATTCCACAGTGTGGGAGTAGCGAACTTAACGTTGAACTACAGTAATTATAAGCGGGTAGGGTTTGCTGGATATAAAGAAGGACTTAAACTATTTACTACACATGCTTTGTTTTTTTCTTTATATAACATTGCAATAATTGTGCTAGCTACAATTGTTATGCCTTTTTATTTAGGTTTTGGCAATTATCTAGGACTTTTCTTAGGTGTAGTTACTTTTTGGATTCTTATAACAGCCCTATTAGCTAATCAATATTTTTTACCACTAATGAGCCGCTTTACTGGAGATACTCCCCTAAAAACGTTTAAAAAGAGTTTTATTATGGCTCTTGGTAACTTAGGTGTAACTATCTTCTTGTTCTTTTATAACATTATCCAGCTTGTATTAACATTTGTTACAGCAGGGCTTATGTTTAACTTTACAGGAATTTACTTAGCTAATCAGGATGCATTTAAACTATTACTGCTTAAACTAGATTGGCTAGACGAAAACCCAGAAGAAAGCATCAAAAGTGTTAACTGGGAAGATATTTTATATGATGAAAGAGAAAATGTTGGGCATAGAACATTTAAAAACATGATTTTCCCTTGGAAAGATTAGACTATGATTAAAGAAATTGAATTAAAAGCTCACGTGGATGATTGGGAATCTTTGCTAAAAAGAATTAGAAAGTCTCCAAAAATTAGTGAAGAGAAATATGGTGTTAAAGAAGACATTTACTTTTTTAATCCTCTAATAAACCAGTCCTTTAGAGTTAGACGAGAAGTCTTTAACAATATTGACGATTCTATTTCTAAAAAAACAGTTTTTACAACTAAAGAAAAAATTATAGTAGATGGAATCGAACAAAACAATGAAGTAGAAATAAGTTTAAACTATGAAAAGTTTGAAGACTCTATTTTGTTTTTTGAAAAACTAGGGTTTAGTCAAACTTACAAAAAAGAAAAGAGCGGATATTCTTTTTTGTTTCACTATTTTAATTATCCTCTTCACGTAGAGCTTTTACAGGTAGATCATTTAGGATGGTTTTTTGAAATTGAGTTTGTTGTTGAAGAAGAGTTAGATGAGGATATAGTTAATATCTTAGTAAACAACTTATATAAAACTTTAGATATTTTTAAAATCCCTCACTCTAAAATAGAAAAGAGATATTATTCAGAACTACTAGGGAAAGATTAATTTAGTTAGTGGCAAAATGCCACTTATTTTTATATAAACGAAAATATTCCTAAAATAAACAAGCTAATTCCTAAAATAGAAAATATTGAGTTTGTTTTAGCTTCTCTTCCTTCTAATAATACATAAATAAAAGAAGAGAATGCTAATAAGATACTACTTGCAACAATTGCAAGGTTAGTTGAGCTTACAAGCATAAATAAAGGAAGAACTGTAGTTAATAACATCTCTATTTTAAATGCACCTTGAGTGCCAATTCCCATAGACAATAAAGCTAAAGAACAAACAACGAAAGATAAGAATATAACAAGAGTAATGTTATTAATTTTATATATAACAGAAACCAAAATGTTAATGTTAAGTAACATTAATATTTTTATAGCTTCCGAGGCTCTAAATAAAGGGTTTCTAACTGAACTTGTAGATTGAAATAAGTGATACACGCTTCTTAGAACAAAAAATGTTATTGAGAAAGAAAGAAGTGTAATAATAAATAAATTTATCGCTTGGTTCGATTTTGTAATTTGAAAATATTCTGAAAAATATAAAAGAAGAAAAACAAGTGAGATTATTGCACTAATAATATCTAAAATAGCATTAAAAATTGCAGCTGGCTTATAAGGCGATCCGCTTTTATAATGCTTATTGATATTGTAATTAAATTTAAAACTTGTTCCATTTAAAAGTGAACAAGAAAAGTTTAGTTTTTTAACCTTATCACTGTGTTGCGATATTTCATTAACTTGTTTGTTAAAATCTTCAAACAAAATTTTAATCTCATCTTTTCTCATAAACTTAGCTCCAAAACTTATTAGTTTTTAAATCATCGATTAAAAAGTATATTTCACTTCTTAGTTTTTTTAAAATTAACTCTTCTGCCAAAGGGGGATCCGTTTTAGCAATTTCCTCTTCTTCTCTAAATAAAAGAGACTTTCCTATATTGGCATAGTAGTTTTTATTAACTACAGTTACTTGCCTTTTTGCAGCAGAACTGTGTTTAGCTCTAACTCTTCTTTTTGGTGCAATTAGTCCAATAGGAATAATTGGTACCGGATATTCTAAATAAATTTTAGCAATTCCTGCTCTAAATACATCTAACTTTTTTTGAGTGTTTAATTGTCCCTCTGGAAATATATACACATTATCACCCTCTTTGAGGTATTTAACAGCTGTACTAACTACATTTTTCCTGTCTTCCCTAGTAAGAGCTGGTATTTGCTCACTCCATTTTAAAAACCTTTTTATATATTTAATTGAAAAAGCTGGACCTAGTACCATATGAAGTGGTTCTTTAGATAAAGTTGTTGCAAAGTGAGCATCTGAGGAAGAAAAATGGTTAGAACAAAAGATTTTAGGTCCTGGTGGAAATTCTTCTTCTTTCCATACGCTAAAGTCGTAGTTAAACTTCAAAATAAATTTAACTACATATTTATATATATTGTGTAATATTAATGCTCTTGGTTTCACAATATTCATTATTAAACCAAATTTAATAATAATCAAGTAACATATGAAAACTACATATAATCCCGGACAGTATTATGTAATGACCTAGTAAAAAGTATTAAAAAAAATACAAAA
>CAZHNE010000020.1:0-6485 GCA_964533775.1 uncultured Spirochaetaceae bacterium
TCTGTATAAATATCATTTAGATCAAGATAATCTTTTGAAGACTCACTAATACCACCTTCACCAATACCTGTTTCTGAAGCAAAGATATGACCAAGCTCAGCTTCTACTGTTACACCAACGCTGTGAGCTGCTCTAACTACTGCTTGTGTTTCTTTAATATTGTCTTCGAAGCTTGATCCAGAAGCGTCAATCATAACAGAAGTGAAGCCTAAACGTATTGCCTTGATACACTCTTCAAAGCTTCCACCATGATCTAGGTGAACACAAACTGGAACATTTGCTTTATTTGCAAAATGTAACATTATAACAGCTGCATCTTCGATTGAAATAAATGGTTCATGAACTCCTGCATAACTAATAATAACTGGAGTATTTTTTTCTTCTGCTGCTTCAACTATAGCTTGAGCACTTTCAAAGTTTGGTACGTTAAAAGCTCCAATAGCTACTTTGTTTTCATTTGCATATTTCGTAATTTCATTTAAATTAACTAACATTTATATTTCCTTTTATTTGTTTTTATTTCGTAAGAAGTCAATTAGTACTGCAAGTAAAATAACGGTACCTTTAACAACATATTGCCAGAATGAGTTAACATTCATTAAGTTAAGACCATTGTTTAAGAAGCCAATGATAAGGGAACCAATAATAGTACCACCTATTTTACCACTACCACCACTCATTGAAGTACCACCAACAACAACAGCTGCAATAGCATCCATTTCTGCACCCGTACCAGCTGTTGGTTGACCTGAATACATTCTTGATGCTAGTACAACACCTGCTAATCCCGCTAACAAACCTGTGTATGCATATACAAAGAACTTAACCTTAGAAACTGAAATACCTGAGAAGTTCGCTGCTTGAGGATTTCCGCCAACTGCATACACGTGCCGGCCAAATTTCGTATTATTCATAATTATTGCCGTGACTATAAGCACAAAAACCAGTATTACAACAGGTGTTGGAATTGGTCCAATGTATCCAGCCCCTATAAATTGCCATTCTTTGGATACAACTCTAACAGGAGAACCTCCAGTATAAACATAAGCTAATCCTCGGGCTATGTTCATAGTTGCCAAAGTTACAATAAATGGAGGAATTGTGGTTTTTGAAATAACTGTTCCATTAAAAATTCCTATAAGAACCGCAACAAACAAGCCTAAAACAATTGCTACAGGAATTGGAAGAGAGTAGCGAGCAACACCTGCTGCAGCTACACATCCGCTTAAGGCAATTGTTGATCCAACTGATAAGTCAATTCCACCTAAGATAATTACCATTGTCATTCCACAAGCTAAATATAAGTTAGTTGAGATCTGTCTTAAAACATTGAACATATTTCTTGATGTAAGGAATGCTCTTGTTGTTGGAGGATATACTGCTAAAAAAACATAAAGAACAATAAAGGCAATAATTATACCTAAGTTCTCTTTGAAGAATTTAAAAGCACCGTCCCTCATATTATTAGATTGAATTGTATTGTTTTTTCCCATTTTTAAGTCCTTTTTATTCTGCAGCTAAATGCATAATATTTTCTTGTGTTAATTCAGTGCGATTTAAACAACCTTTTACATATCCATGAGCAAATACATAAACTCTATCACTCATATTAATAATTTCAGGAAGTTCAGAAGATATCATAATAATTGACAAGCCTTCTTTAACTAACTCATTCATTATTGAATAAATTTCGGCTTTTGCTCCAACATCAACACCACGTGTTGGTTCATCAAGAATTAATAGTTTTGGATTTGTGGCTAACCATCTTCCAATTATAACTTTTTGTTGGTTGCCTCCAGAAAGGTTCCCTACAACTTGTTTTACTGATGGAGTTTTTGTATCCATCAAATCAATATATTTTTGAGTAATCTCTGCTTCTTTTTTCTTGTTTAATCTTATTCCTTTAATGAATTCGGATAGAACTTGGATCGTAGTGTTGTACTCAACACTCTGAATAAGATATAGTCCTTCTTTTTTCCTATCTTCGGGAACAAGAGAAATACCATCTTTCATTGCATTTTGAGCACTTGTGTAATGTTTTTTATCTCCTAGAAAAGCGATTTCACCTTCATACTCTTTTGTCAGTCCAAAAATTGCTTTAACTGTTTCACTTCTACCTGCACCCACAAGACCAGCAAAACCTATTATTTCTCTTTCTTTAACTTCAAAAGAAACATCCTTTACCATGTGATAATCACATAAATTATTACAAGACAAAACAGTTTTACCTGGTTCCAAATAGTTTCTAGTGTAATAACTTGAAAGCTTTCTACCAACCATCATATTAACAAGTTCATCTCTATTAGTTTCTTTTACTTTTTTAGTACCAACATATTCACCATCTCTTAAGACAGTAACTCTGTCGCAAACGTCATTTAATTCGCTCATTTTGTGTGATATATAAATAATACCAACACCTTTAGAAACTAAAGTTCGCATTATTGAAAATAAAAACTCTACATCCTTTTCTGATATAGACGAAGTCGGCTCATCCATAACCAGTATTTTTGAGTTAAAAGAAATAGCTTTTATAATTTCAACCATTTGTTGTTGAGCTATGCTTAAGTTTCTAACAAGAGTATTAGGTTTAAATTTTAAACTATACTCATCTAAAAGGTTTTTTGTATCACTAAACATTTTGTCTTTGTCGACAAAAAGCTTTTTCATAGGTTCTCTGCCTAGAAATATGTTTTCAGCTACAGTCATATATGGAACTAAAACTAGTTCTTGGTGTATTATAGCAATTCCATTTTGGTGAGCCTGAAGTACGTTTTGTATATATACTTGATTTTCTTCAATATATATATCTCCTTCATTAGCTTCATATATTCCCCCAAGGACTTTAATAAGAGTTGATTTACCAGCACCGTTTTCTCCTAAAAGTGCATGTACCTCGCCACTCATTAGCTCAAAGTCAACATTTTTAAGAGCATAAACGCCGGGGAACTTTTTGTGTATGTTCTTCATTTTAAGTAAAGTTTTGTTGTTCATTATTAAATCCTACTACATTTTATCTGGTTATAATTAGTCAACTACAATAATTAAGGAGTGATTTCTCACTCCTTAAGCCAGTGTTACAATTTATTGCCAGCCATCAACTCCAAAATCATTAACGTTATCAATAGTTATTAAGAAAGTAGGAACAGGATATCTAGCGTCAACGCTTTCACCATTCATAATTTTGTACATTAAATCTACAGAAGTAGTTGCAATGTTAATAGGTGATTGGGCACCAGAACCTTCAATTAAGGAATCTTTTCCTCTTGCAATTTCACTCTTAATATCAGGAGATCCATCAACACCATAAATTAAACATTCTGTTAATCCAGCAGCATTAGCAGCAGCTAAGGCACCAAGAGCTGTAGGGTCATTACCACCAAAAATAGCAACTACATTAGGATGAGCTTGTAGTAAGTCTTCACTAATTCCCATTGATTTTTGTAAGTTACCTCTAGCATCTTGTTGAGCTACAATGTTAAATCCTTTACCTTTAATAGTTGCTAAGAATCCATCAACTCTATCAGTAACAGAGTTCATTGTTGGTGAATCAAGAACGATAATATCTCCACCTTGAGGAACTTTTTTAACTAAGTCAGCTCCACAAACTACACCAGCATTATAGTTATCTGATCCAGCATATGTTGCTACATAACTCATATCAGCAACTTCAGTATCGAAGTTAACAATTGGAATGCCAGCTTCTTTTAGTTGGTCAAGAGCAGGTATAATTCCTTCAGCTTCTGCTGGGTTTAAGTAAATACCGTCAATACCTTGAGCAATTAAGTCTTCAATTTGTTGTATTTGACGAGTAACATCGTTAGCAGGGTCTACAGATATTAAAGTATCTCCTTTTGCTTCTACTTCATCTCTAATAGTTTTTTCAATTAAAACAAAAAACGGATTTGATTGATCCATACAAGTATAACCAAATTTATAACCAGTTTTTTCTTTTTCAGCTTGAGCGAAAACGCTTGTTAGTATCATAGATGCCAACAATAAAGTAACAATAACTTTTTTCATAAAAAGCCTCCTTAATGTATTTAACTTAAGTATAAAACGGATTTGAGAATACACATCTGAAGTTTGTAACTTTATTTTTATGACATTTGTAATAAACTAATTATCTAGATTAGTTTGAATTGTCCTTTGGAGCTTTTTGAGAGCAATTGTTGTATCTAATTCATCTTTGATAATTTTATTAATCTCTTGTTGAGCTATTGCCATGCTTTCACTGTATTTTTTAAACTTTTGTGGAGATATACTTTTATTCATTATTGTGTATAACAAACTATTGTTATATTTCATATCATTATCTTCCATGTTTTCAAGAAGTATGCTTGCAATGCTATCGCTTCTTGCTACTTTTTTTAGAGCAGAAGCTCCTTGAGAAAATTTATAAATTTGTTGTTGAATTTTGTAGCTATGTGTAAATGTTTTTAATAAATCAAAAGCATAATCTTTGTGTTTAGAGTTTATATTAATAGCCATTAGAAGTGATTGCATTTGACTGACATTATCTCCTTGAGGACCGCTTGGCATAGTTATAAAATCCCATTGGTAATCAAGGTATTTGTTTATTTTGTGAGGATATGCTGTATATGTTCTGTATTTTGCAAAACTAATTGGCATAAAAGCTACTTTACCTTTATCGAAATCAAGCTGACTAACCTGTTGATTATCATTAAGAGTGTTTACTCTTTGCATAAACTGAATAGATTCAATTAGCTTTGGATCATTAAAGTTAGACTTTGTCCCAATATCATTAAATAAATCAACGCCATTTGTAAAGGCAACATCTAACCAGTTAAGGTTACTAACACTATAAATATCCAGAGTATTATCTTTTGTTATTTTTTTACAAATATCAATAAACTCATCCCAATTCCAAGTTTCAGAAGGCAAATCAATATTATTATTTTCTAGTAGTGTTCTGTTTATAGCCATGAAATTAGGATTTACCTCATATGGTAGAGCTAATTGCTTGTTTAAATAAGTTCCTGAAGAATAAGCAGAATCAAAAAAATCTTGTTTGCTTATTGTAGAGTCTTTTTCAATATACTTTTCTAAATTTAACAAAAGGTTAAGTTCTGCGTATTTGTTAAAGTCTTCGTTTAGAATAAAGAAAACATCAGGGAGTTCTCCTGCTAATGCTTTTTTTGCTAGCCATTCGGAATAATCATCTCGCCTTATTCCTGAATAGTAGTGAACATTCACATTAGGGTGAACTTTTTTAAACTCTTTAATAGCATCATCAATGTTTTTATAACTGTTTTCACTAGCTACATCCCAGTTGCTTCCTACAAAGATGCCAACCTCAAGAGTTGGAGATCTTTTATTAGAAATAAAAATGGCTATTATAATAATTGGGATGACTATTATAACAGGTAGTAAAGTAGACGCTATTTTCTTCATATAATTATTAGTTCCTATCAAAGAGTCGTTTTTGTACAGCCCATATAGCTAATTGAGTTCGATCCCTTAAGTCTAATTTATCTAAAATAGAACTTAAGTAGTTTCTAACAGTTCCTTCAGAAAGAGCTAACTCTTGTGAAATTTCTTTATTTGAAAATCCTTTTTCAATTTTGTGAATTATTTTCCACTCACTTGGGGTAATACTCTTTACAACGTTTTCATCTACATCAATTTGAACACTTGCATTTGCAAGTTTTGAAAAAAGTTTAACAACTTTAGATGCAACATCGGGATTAATCATGGATTGCCCACCGTGAACAGTGTTTATAGCTTTGCATAAGTTATCTGTTGATGTTCCTTTTAACAAGTATCCACTAGCTCCATTTTTAAGAGCATGAAATATATAATCATCATCATCAAATGTTGTTAAGATAATTATCTTTATTTCAGGGTACTTTTCTTTTATTATTTTCGTAGTTTTTACACCATCAAGCTGAGGCATTCTTATATCCATTAAAACAATATCAGGCTTTTCTTTTTTAATAGCTTGTAGAGCTAAATAACCATTTTCAGCAATACTTGTGACGTGAAAATTATCTTGTGCATTAAGAACAATTTGTAATGACTCTCTCACAAGCTGTTGATCATCTACTATTAAGATTTTAATCATGTTATTCTTTTTCTCCATTTCTTAAAGGGACTTTTGCTCTAACAACAAATCCATTGTCATTTAGATATTCAAGTGAACCTTCTATACTTTCAATTCTTTCTCTCATGTGGCGAGTGCCAAACCCTGGTTTTATGTTTTTACAACCAATACCATTGTCTCTAACCTCAAGAAATAAATTATTCTCCTTATCATTAATAATTTGAACATCAATTAATGTGGCATTAGCGTGTCTAATAGCATTTGTAATACTTTCTTGAACTACTCGGTATATTGCATTTTGCTCATACTTCTCTAAGTCAAAGTTATTTTCAATTGTATAGGTTATCTTTATATCTGTTGCTTTTTTAGTTTTTTCAATCATTTCAATAACTGATTTTGATAAACTTAATTCCTCACTACTATC
>CAZHNE010000020.1:6585-19659 GCA_964533775.1 uncultured Spirochaetaceae bacterium
CAGAAAACAATAAAGCAAATTAGATTTAAACTAGATAGAGAATAATAAAAAGTTAAAACAAACGGTCTAATTTGATTGGGGTAGTAGTTAATATATTCGACAATAGAGAATAAATTTACATAACCTCTAAGAATAGAGAATGTTGTTATGATATAAATAAAGACACCACCAATGATTGCAACATATTTCTTTTTGCTTTCGACAAAATAAAGAACATTTGCTAAAACCCATAAGATTATACCATTGTAATTAAAGTCGACAAGTACCATTAGGATTATAGATATTGAAGCATCTATTATCAATGTAATGAGAATTTGTTTTTTTCTATTAGGAAAAACAAACTGTCTTAAATAGAAGGTTAATATTAAGATTGAGTTAAAAACAATCCCATTAAGAAGAAGATAGCTAGGTCTATGTGGTAGTTTTTGTAAACCATTAATAAAAGAGCGAGCATCATTTTCAATAATAACTAGAGAGGATGTGGTGCTTATTAAAATTAAAATAAATGTTATTGCAAATATATTAATGCCTAACATAATGTATTTAATCTTTCTGATATTGCTACTATTCATAATCTACTGCCATCCTGTTATATCAAAATCATAAATATTTTCTTGAGTAATTAGCTCAATAGGCACGTAATATAGGGAATCAAGCTTATCCCCATTTAAAACTTTGTAAGCTAGCTCTACAGCCTGTTCTGCCATTTTAAGTGGAAACTGAGCACTACTTCCTTCCATATAACCCTTGGCAATCATTGCTTTTGCATCAGGAGATCCATCAATACCATAGATTAAAATATCTTTATTTATTTTATTCTTTTGAATGGCAGCAAGAGCACCAAGTGCTGTTGGATCATTTCCTCCAACAACAACATCAAACTCTTTCGTTTCATTGTCTAAAAACTTTTGCATAGAAACCATAGATCCATTTAATGTGGAGGATGATATCCCTCTAAAGACAATTTCATAGCTATAATTATTTTCATCAAACGTATCTAATAAACCTTTTATTCTTTGACTAGTTGAGTAAATCCCTTCATGGTTCATAATAAGGATTTTAGGATCCTTTTTCTTCTTCATGATATCGTATGCAATTGCAACCCCAGCACCATAATTATCGCTAAGAATGATAGTTTGAACGTATTGCTGTGCAAAAACATTTGTATCAACATTAATAATAGGAACCCCTTGTCTTCTGCATTCTATAAGAACAGGAGTGATTGCACTCCAATCAACAGGGTTTATAAAAAGTAAATCGACTCCCTCTTCTAGCATGTCTAAAATTTGTTGATTTTGTTTAAGTTGGCTTTGGGCTGGATCTCTCGTTATTAAAGAATCACCATTAGCATCAATTATTTCTTCCAACTTAGAGTTTAATGCAACAAAGTATTGATTATCCATAGTCATATAAGTTGTACCAAATGTGTATTTTTCTTTTTTGTTTTTATATGAATTAAACAATAAGAAAGTTATAATAAATAATAGAAATAGTATCGCAATAAACAGTATTACAAATATAAAGTCATATTTTTTATTATCTTTATTATTACTCATTACTTGTTTCTCCCTTTTGCTTATTATTGCATAGCCCGTATAAATATCAAGAAATATTAGTTTTTTAGTAGATAAAGCTACTTTATGTTAATTGAATACTTAAGTGCAACACCTTATTGTTTTTTGAAATATGCTGATTGCTTTTAATATTGTAGATGTTATAAGTGTTTTTAGTGTTAGAAAGAGCATCTTTAATATTTCTTAAAGTGAACCCACTTAAAGGATAAAATTAAGTAAAGTCCATTTACAAATTTATGATTTTAAATGCTCTTTTAAAGATAAGTCTATTTTTATAAAGCTTGTAATAAACTTCTTGTTAAGGTTAAATGTTAGTAAGAGAAAGAGGGAAGAGATGATTAAAACTAGTTCAACTTTATTAATTTATAATGCGACTCTTGTTTATAAGAAAGAGTGTGAGTTTCATAAGGAAACAGCAGTACTAATTAAAAATAATAAAATAGAGAAGATATATTTCAATAAAAGAGAATGGTCCAAACTAGTAAATACTTTAAATGTTGAAAAGATAGATGCTAAAGGTAATATCTTAGGACCTGGATTTATTGATATGCACATTCATGGATGTGCGGGGTATGATACTTCCTCTGAAGATAAAGAAGAAGCATTAATAGCTATGGCTAAGACTCTAGAGAGTCGTGGTATAACAACATTTCAACCAACTACTCACTTTTGTTTAACTTCTATAAAAAAGTTAGGAAAAGCTATAAACAACAATAAGATGTTGCAATCCTTTATTCCTGGAATATATGTTGAAGGACCTTTTGTAAATAAGGATAAGAAGGGTGGATTACCTTCTTCTAGTATTAAGAGTGTTAATAAACAGTTAATTGATGAATTACTCTCTATAAAGATAGGAGAGAAGTCTTTAGTTAGAACAATGACTATAGCTCCTGAGATAGAAGGAATTGAATTAGTTATTAATTCATTACTAGAAAATGATGTTTTAATAAGCTTTGGTCATAGTGATGCTAAAGTAAAAGATATACCTAAATTAGATAAATATCACTTTACACATCTTTTTAATGCTATGAGTGGAATAGATCATAAAACTCCTGGATTAGCAATTATTCCTTTCTTGTATAAAAGAAATTATGATTTAACTTGTGAAATCATAGCTGATGGTGTTCATGTTGATATAGATACATTAAAGTTTACATTCAATTGTTTAAATGAAGACAGGGTATGTTTAATATCTGATGCAATGAATGCTGCAACACTGCAAAAGGGTAAAATGACTTATTTAGGACGGGATGCTTATTCTGATGGAAGAGCTTGTTACTACTCTAGTGATAACACATTAATTGGATCTTGCTCTTTAATAATTGATACAGCAAGAGATCTTTTAGAAAAGAAGATAATAAGCAAAGAAATGTTCTTTAAGATAGGCTCTGTTAATCCATCCCGTGCCTTAAAATTAAACGATAGGGGAATAATTGAAGTGGGTAAGAGAGCTGATTTAATTCTGTTAGATCATAAATTTAAAGTAGTGAGAGTTTTTAAACAAAAAGAAATATAAGCATATAAAGAATTTTGCTAGAAAGAATAAAGGTTTGATTAACCTTTTCATTAAAGTCGATTGTAAAAATTCCTTGCTTTCAAAATTTAGAGTCCATTAATAAATTACCTAATGTTGAATGTTGTTATCTTAACTGATAAACTCCCCTTAGCTTTAATTTTTTAGGAGTTTCAATGTCTGAGAAACAACAGTTAACAAAGAAGAGACAATCTTTATTCGATATATCAAAACTTCCCTTTTACTATGGTTGGGTTATATTGTTAATTGGCTCAATAGGAGTGCTTGCAAGTGTTCCTGGCCAAACAATGGGAGTATCTGTATTTACAGATTACTATATAGCTAACCTAGGTATTTCAAGGGTTCAAATATCTACAGCTTATATGATTGGAACTTTAGGTAGTAGCTTATTAATTTCAACTGCAGGGATCTTTTTTGATAAATATGGAGCAAGGATAATTGCAGCAATTGCAACAACATTCTTAGGTCTCTTTCTTTTGTTGTTTGGATTCTCTACACAAATAGTCACCTTTTTAACAAACCTCTTTAATGTATCTAGTTTTAATATAGTAATAGTGTTTACTGTTATTACAATAGGGTTCTTTGGAATTAGGTTCTTTGGACAAGGGGTATTAACTCTTGTTTCAAGAGGAATGGTTGCTAAATGGTTTGGATCAAGAAGAGGTCTAGCTGTTGGTATAATGGGACTGTTAACATCTTTTGGTTTCTCATATGCACCACAACCACTTCATACAATGATAAAAACATTTGGTTGGGATAAAGCCCTTATATTAATGGCATTGTTTTTAATATTAATCTTTCTTCCATTAGTTATTCTTTTATACCGTGCAGAACCTAGTAAGTACGGTATGAAAGTAGAGCAGGGAATGATTAAAAAGAATGTTGAGGGTAAAAACAGAGTAAATGATGCTAAACTTAATAAAACTATTGCTGAAGTAAAGAAAGATCCCCTTTACTGGACTATCTTACTCCCCATTGGGTTTTGGACTGCATTTAACACAGCATTTACTTTCCATATAGTTTCAATATTTAATGAAGTCGGTGTTTCAGCAGAAGAAGCGGTTAAGATATTTTTACCTATATCTATAATATCAGTAGCAGCAAGATTCTTAGGTAGTTTTCTTAGTGATAGAATAACTATTAAATATATTTATATTAGTTTTGTTGTCTCTTTAATAATCTCATCTCTTTCAATGTTCTTCTTAGCAACAGACGGTGGAATTTTATTAGTTATTATTGCTTTTGGTATAGCAGGCGGATTATATGGAATGCTTAACATTGTAACCTGGCCAAAGCTTTACGGAAGAAAGCACTTTGGAGCAATTAGTGGTTTTGCTATGGCTATAGGTGTAGCAGGTAGTGCAATTGGTCCTTGGACATTTAGTGTAGTTTATAAACTTACAGACTCATACAAGTTTGTTGGTGTAATTGGATTAGTACTTACAGCTATCTCCCTCGTGCTTATTTTAAAAGCAAACTGGTATGTTGAAAGCGAATAAGAAGATAAAACATTATTAACAAAAATCTAATTCGTTATAAAAGCTCAGTAGATAAAGTTTCTATTGGGCTTTGATTATTATAAGATAGTTTGGTTGAATTATTTATTGTTAGCTTCCAATGTCAAGTGATAGATTAAATGCCCTGACTACAACTAAAATAAAGATTATTTGTTTTGTCGCTTTTAATAACTTATCCATATTTAAATGGGATTATATAGTTTTACCGGTACAATTATTAATAATTTAGAATAATGTTGCAAAGTATACTTAGTAAAAAGCATCGTTATTTTAAAGTTTTACAATGTTTACTTTATAAAAAAACAAATATCACGTTTTTTTAAAAAGGCTTGTTTGTGTGTATCTAATGGAGATTTATTTGATTTTTTTAAAAAACAGCAATTTTGTCATTAATTGAAGAAAAGCTTTATGACTACCAATTCAACAACTCATAAGTATGTTAAGGGAATTAAGTATATAAATGAAAGAATTTAATTTATTAGTAGGTTTATTTAAACAATTACCCTAAAGTTACAACTTTTAGATTAACTATTGTTGTTTCCACCCGGATTAAATGATAAGCTATCCGGGTGAAAGCAACACATAAGAGGAATCAGTGATGAACTACAAAAAACAAATAAAAGAGTATTTAGAAAAATCTGATGGAATAATTACTACCTCCTATTGTAAAGAAAATAGTATTCCAACTGTCTATTTGAGTCGACTTGCAAAAGAAGGACTCCTAACCAGAATAACAAGAGGGCTATATATAGATGAAAATGCTAATTATGATGAGTTTTACTTTTTTCAATATCGATTTAAGAGAACCGTTTTTTCATATGAAACAGCATTGTTCTTGCTTGGTTTAATCGATATTATTCCGCAAGTTTTAGACATTACTGTACCTAGGACTTATAAATTTAATAACAATGTAAATGATGTTAATGTTTATTATGTAGATACAAGTATTTTCAACTTGGGAATAACTGAAGTTAAAACAATGTATGGTAATATTGTTAAGGTATATTCCTATGAGAGAATATTGTGTGATTTTATTGCTAATAAAGAGAATATGGATATAGAGGTTTATGTAAAAATAGTTAAATCTTACTCTGGGTATAAGAAAAAAAATATTCATGAGTTGTATAGAATCGCTAGAGAAATGAGAATGGAGGAAAAAGTTAAAGATATTATGGAGGTTGTTTATGAATAAACAAAAACTAATATCTCTTTGCCATAAAGTCCGTAAAAAGACAAACCTCTCTTTTAACTCTATTATGATCTATTTTTTCTTAGAAAGCATTTTAAAGCAGTTAGCTAACTCCAAGTATAAAGAAAACTTTGTTTTTAAAGGGGGGTTTTTATTATCTAATGTAGTTGGCTTAAGAGCAAGAAGTACTACAGTCGATTTAGATTTGTTATTAAATAATATTAGCCTGACAAAAAGCAATGTTCAAAAGTTATTGGAAGAAGTATTAGATAATAATTCTGATGGAATTATCTACGAAATTAAAAAAGTTGAAAAAATAAAACAAGAAGACCAGTATGGAGGATTTCGTATTAGTGTTCTTTGTAAATTTGATAATATTAAACAGCAAGTACCTCTTGATATTGCTACTGGTGATATAGTAACACCTTCTACTGTAGACTTTAAATATTTAAGCGTTTTTAAAAAAGAAGAAATTCCAATAAAATCTTATCCTATTGAAACTATAATTGCAGAAAAGCTTCAAACAATATATTCATTAGGGTTTTTAAACAGTAGGAGTAAAGATTATTACGATTTGTTTATTTTATATAAACTTAAAAGAGAAGAAATTGATTGGAAGATATTAGAAGAAGCTTGCACAAGAACTTTTAAGAATAGATCAACAAAATTTGACATAAAATTAATTCATGAATTACTCCAATCTTTAAAAAAGGACAGTTCCTTTATAACAAGATGGAAAGCTTATAGAAAAAAGAATAGCTACGTCGGCAATATAACTTTTAACGAAGTAGTTGATACAGCTGTGCTATTACTTCAAGAAATGAGTAACATAGCTGAAGCTTAAATGGGAAATCATATAATTTCGATATAGATTCTGAATTGACACAAAATAAAGAAAATTTTAGCGATCCATTTCATTTTAACCAAACGGTTGCTGATTTAGTAATAGAACATATCTATTCCGAAAATACTGATTTTTGTAATTTATATATTCCTAAATAATTTTAATACATTTTTTCAAACCGTTTAGTCCATTGAGTGATTGTAAAATCTAATCACCTTATGTGAAAAAATCACTTTAAGTTAAACTTATAATGCTTTTTAAGTTGTAATTTATTGACCTAGGTTAAAGTTCTGTTAATATTAAATTACTAGGAGTAACTTATGTTAATAAGGTTTAATGTTGAAAACTTCTCTTCTTTTAATGAGAATCAAGAGTTTTCTATGATTGCAGGTCAGGGAAGAAACAAGTCTGATAGACTTTTTATTGGAAATTCAATAAAACTAATTAAGTTTGCTGCTATATATGGAGCTAATGCATCAGGCAAGTCAAATTTAATAAGGGCTATGGGATTTGCTAAAGAAATCATCACTAACAAAATACCATCTAACTGTGAAGTTTATTATTCAAAGACAAGTAGAGAGAATAAGAATAGGAAAAGTTACTTTGAATTTGAAATAGAGTTGGATAATAAATTCTATTCATATGGCTTTGAAATATTACTAAGTCAAAAGTCAATTCAAAGTGAATGGTTATATAGAATAACAAAAAGAAGTGAAAAAGAAATCTTTAAAAGAGATGTAACTTCTAGTTCTTACTCAATTGACAACTCTATTAAAGATAAAAACTTGTTAACTAAACTCTCTGTTTACATAGATGATATAAGAAGTGACGATTCAATCTTGTTTTTAACAGTGTTAAACAGAAATAAAGATACACTGTACAAAGAGTTTAAAGAAGCTAATATTTTCAAACAAATATTTTCTTGGTTTAATAACAGCTTAGATATTAACTATCCAAATGTTCCTTTTGATAATTACAAATACTTTTACACAGATGAGAGTTATAAAAGAATAGCTTATTATTTAAGAGCTTTTGGTACTGGAGTTTCTGGTGTAACAACACATGATGTTTCAGGTGAGTTTATAAAACAGAAACTACCAAAGTCTTTGTTAGAAGAAGTCTTTTACAACTTAAGAAATAAAGAAGAATCAATATTAGTAAGATACAGAAATGAAGGATTTTACTTATTCCATAAAGAAAAAGATAACAAGTTGAACTTCAAGGTAATTAAGTTTAACCATGGTGATGATGATATTTCCTTCTTCTTATCTGAAGAGTCAGATGGAACTAGACGTTTAATTGACTTATTAACAATACTTTTAAATAAGAGTGACGATAAGGTATTTGTAGTTGATGAAATAGACAGATGTCTTCATCCTCTTTTAACAAGAAAGTTTGTTGAAGAGTTTTTAAAGATAGCAAAGAAGAGAAAGATACAACTTATTGTAACAACTCATGAGTCCCAGCTAATGGATTTTAACCTTCTCAGACGTGATGAAATATGGTTAATGAGTAAAAGTACACTTGGTGAGAGTAAAATCTACTCTTTGGATGAATTTAGCGCCAGGTTCGATACTAAAGTAGTTAAAGCTTATCTAGAGGGAAGGTATGGGGGAATACCTAGTTTCTATAATTCAATACTAGAAAAGGACGGAGACTCTTAATAGATGAGAATAAAAAAGAACTTTGGTAAAAGAAAAAGAGTATTATTTTCAACTAAGCCAATAAAAAAGTATTTCTTGGCATTTGAAGGTATGAGAACTGAAGTTCAATACTTTACTGGTATTATCGATAATAAAGAGTTTTTAAATATAAGCACTTCAGTTGAGATAATTCCTCTATTAAGAAATCATCCCTACATGGGATGGAGCAATCCCATGAAGGTGTTTGAAAGAGTAAAAGACACCTTAGATAACCTAAGAGAGAATTATAGAAGCGTTGCTGCTATTGTTAACTCTATTGTTGAATACTGTTTTGAAAACTCTGATGAAATAAGTACAAGAAAAGAAGCTGAGGACTTATATAACAGTATTCTTTTAATCTTCACTAGAGATTTTCACTTAAATGAAGAAGACAATGTAGACTTCTCTGATGAAAAGATTGAAGAGAGAATTGAAGAGTTAATGGCAAAGCTAAGTGCTACTATCTTTGTTGAAAACTTAGATTTATTTATAAAATCCCAGTTTGAATCTTATGATCCCTCCTTTGATGAAGTTTGTTTAATAGTAGATAGAGATAAAAACAGCTTCAACACCGTTCAGTACGATAGTTTAATTGAAAAGTGTAAAAGAAATAATTATAAACTCTATATTTCTAACCCCTGTTTTGAATTCTGGCTCCTGCTCCACTTTAATGAAGTTTTTAGTATTGATAGAAACCTGTTAATACAAAACGATAAGCTTATCTATAAAGATGAAAACAACAATTTCATAAAAATGAACTTTGCAGAAAAAGAATTAAGAAAGATTATACCTTCTTTCCATAAAACAAATCTTAACTTCTCTCCTTTTATCAATAGAATTGATCTAGCTATAGCTAATGCTAAAGAGTTTGCTACCTCATTAGAAAATCTAAAGATAGGAGTAGGAAGTAATGTAGGGGAGCTTATAGGGGAACTGAGAGGGGATGTTTAATGTTACATTTAAGTAACTGTAAAAACCTTTGTTAATATACTCTCTATTTTTTATCTCATAATTAAAAATTATGTTTATTTAATTAAAAAAGTTTTTTCTAACTATTTAAAAGTTGTTGATTTTAGTTTTTGTGTAAACCCACATATCTGTGATTTGCGGTCTTTAATCAAGTATTTATACTACAAATCGGGTATATACGTGAGTACACTGATCAAAAAAAATTTTGTTTCTAATAAAAGATTTAATTCTAATAGTACTAATAAACAGGTTTCTTGTTTATCTTGACTTATGATCTAATAATTTGGTATAATATCAATAGGGAATAAAGCCCTTAGGAGGACAAATAATTATGATATTATCTTTTAAAATTAAAAATAGTAAGTCAATTTTAGATTTAACTGTTGATATGGGTTACGCTGAGAAAAAAGCTCCTAATGGCTACCAAGATATGGATTTGTGGCCTTTTCTAGAGGAGGGTAAAATTCGAACTGTTCCATGTTTAGCAATATATGGAGCTAACGCCTCTGGTAAGTCTAATATAATAAAAGCTTTTGCATCGCTTAATAGGATTATAAAAAAGAGATACATTCCAAAAGCCTTTTATGCACCAAATAAACTACATCCTAACAGTGATATAACTTCTTACGAATTAGAGTTCCTAAGGGACGGAAGCATCTTTCTATATACTTTAGAATTAAATAAAGAAGAAATTATTAATGAAAAGCTTTTAATAGATTCTAAATGTATTTTTTCTATTAAAAACAGAGTTACACAATTTGTATCATTAGCAACTGAAGTTTATTCTTCTAGTAAACTAGAAACTATTTTTTCTGTAGAGTGCCTTAATCAAAACAAAGAGTTCCAAACTTCTTTTCTTACTGTCCTCGGTAAGAACTACGTAGGGTTAAATACCTCTGTAGCAACTGCTTATAATTTTATAACTAAAAACCTTGAGGTTTATCCTAGTAATAAACTACCATTTGGTTATGGTCTAGACAAGTTAGTTGAAACAAGTGAAGACAAAGATGAACAAAAGGCTTTTGAAGATATGGTTACTGTTCTTAGAAAGTTGGATATAGATATAAAGCGTATGGAATATAAGCAAAATGAAGTGATTAAATCTGATCAAGGACATATGTTGACTCCTAGAGATGAATATGAATTTCGTGTAGTTAACAGTAAAGTAACTTCAACAGAAATTAATTCTTATCATAATGATATCCACGGAAAGGAGGTACAATTTAATTTTAAAGAAGAATCAATAGGCACGCAACGTATAGCATGTTTGTTAGGGTGTGTTTTAGCAGCATTAAGAAATGGTAATATACTAATTATAGATGAGTTAGGGAACTCTCTTCATTCATATCTGCTTGCAGAGGTTGTGAGAATGTTCAAGGATAAGAGATATAATAAAAAAAATGCTCAACTAATTTTCACAACACACAATACTGACATTATGGAGCAAGATATGATGAGAATCTCTGAGATTGGTATTGTGGATAAAACTTTAAAAAAAGGAACAAGTTTTAAAAGAGTTTCGGACTTTGAAGGAGTTAGGAATGTTACAAATTTTAGAAAGCAGTATCTAGATGGGACTTTTTCAGGAATTCCATATTCATACATTTAGTAGGGTGGTTAGTTGATATGTATGTACAAAAAAAGATAATAATAATAGTGTGTGAAGGAACTTCTGAACGAGCTTATATTCAAGAGCTTAACAGATTATTGAAAGAGGAAAATATTCCACTATCATTTATCCCTAGATCCTCTGATGGTGGGCAATATAGTAAAGTAGAAAGTGAATATAAAAAAGCAAGAAAGGATAATAGGAATACTAGAATCTTGATTTGGATTGATTGGGATAGGTATCAACGTAATGATAATTTAGATATGGATAACTATAAGAAAAAACCTACTGGAATACCTGAGTTTTTATTTTCTTATCAAAATTTTGAAGATTTTCTTTTTATGCACAAAGAGACGGAAGACTTGGAGAAATGGATAATGTTCTGCAGCGGGAAAAATCATTTCCATTCTCCTCTGCATAGTGCAGAATACATAGAAACTTTCAAAAGTTTGTTTAACAACAATTATTCCAAAGGAGAAATACCAATTGATATCAACTCAGACAGTTTGAATAACTTGCAGAAACATCAGAATGATCAATCAATAAAGTTTAAATGTGATTTTGCTAGAGAGTTGTTTAATTTAATAAATCTCGAAAATAGAAAAGATGGATTAGTTTTAGTTGAATAATAATATTGTGTTTTAGTAGTTATATGCACGTGCTTCCAATTTAACACATTTAAATGCTCGTTTTGCTTGTTTAATAAAATATCTAAATGCTCCAATTGTTTATTGGTGTGCTTTTTATAAAGTACTATTATGCTCTAAGATAATTGCTAAGCTGATTTAATTTTATCTCCAAGCAAATTATTTGGGGGGCAGGCTAAAAGGGTCGTGCTGTAGTTAACCTTACTTACTATTTTCTAAAAGATTGTTCATAAACTTTAAATTTAATGCAATCTTATTAACCTTACTGATAGCTTCTAAATTTTCAACAGTAATTTCATTTTGTTTAAGTGAAAAAGTAATAGGTGTAGCACTAATTTGTTTTTGCCAAAAAGATTCTGAAGGAAGTCCAAACAAAGTAGCAACTTTTTCTAATAAATCAGTTGTAATATTACAATGATTGTTTTCAATCTTTGAAATTAAACTCTCATCAACTTCTAAAAATTGAGCAAGATCTTTTTGTGTTATTTTGCTTTTTTCTCTTAACAATTTAATGTTTGTTCCAATGTAATTATAATTCTTTTCCATATTTCCACCCTTTCGTATTATATTAAAGGGACTTTTGTTAAAAAGTCAAATTTAAACAAGTCGTAATTTTTAAAATTTATCTAGATGTTCTCTTATCATTAAAATTGTTTTTACAATGTTATGACTTGTCTAAAAAACAATTTAAATGCTCTTGCTAAAGTTAAAACAAAACAATTAATCATCATACTATATTGAAAAGCAGTAACAGTTTAGTTTGTTTATTTTTTTGCCTAATTAGTAGTAGGTCGCTAAAACTAAGTATAGAAGATGATAGATTATTTGCTTTTTGATAATATTTCTTTTGCATACTTGCTAAATGTATCAGGCACATTTTTTTCTTACAATATTTTTTATAAATTGCCTTTCTTGCTTTTATTGTTTCTTTCACCAAATCAATTTGTATTGTTTTTTCAGCAATTAATAAAAGAAGTTCTAATCCCACAATTATTACTGAATTGAAATCTTGTATTTCTTCACATGCACAAGCTGCATCTCGATCATTAGTTGAGAAGTAAGTAATATTAAAATATTTTGCATAAGCTATTGAATGTATTTCTCCTGCATTTTTTCTTTTACAACAGGAGCTTAATAAATCGTGATTCTAAAGTTGGTGAATATATTGGTTAAGTCCCATCGCTTTTGATATTTCAGCACAAATGTTATTACAAACCCTATATACAGGAGCTTTTGATGACAGCATTGGTCATGACGGTATTTACTTTTACGGTGCTACTTTAAGAGTGGGAGACTTTATGTCTATGAGAATAGGTAATCACCATTACTGTGCCCACAACGGAGATGCAGTTTTTAAATCAATACAACATTCAGAGAGTACCCCATTTAGTGAATTCTGGGTTATGGATAAATATATTAAGGCAGACAATGTTGCAATTGGTCTTTCTCTTGAACCAACTTCTTTTTTAAGAGTTTATGGTGAATACAAGTTCCCTCCTAGATCAATAG
>CAZHNE010000021.1:0-17868 GCA_964533775.1 uncultured Spirochaetaceae bacterium
CAAAAAAATCCCCAGTAGACTAAAAGGAGGTAAAAGCCTACCGAGGTAAACAAAAGGAGGTTTAGAGATCAGTCAAAATGACCTTAAGATCTCTTACTTCGCGTAATTTATATAAATAATTAAATTTATTCAACCCTTTTGTTGAAAATGTTTAGTTTTAATCAATATTCTTTTATTGATTGCCTAATCTATGTTGTTTTCGTTTATCATGGAGAAAGGTTGTCTTGTGTTTTCAAGCACATCTCTCCACAAACTTCCTTCTATATCAACATGGTTTCTTTTGCTAACAGCTTGCTTAATAGGAATGTGAACAAACCTATTATTTATTTGTGAAATCAAACATTGTGTTTTTCCTGCCATTGCTGCGTGTACAGCATGAGCTCCTAGTCTAGCACAATAGATTGAGTCAAAAGAGTTTGCAGGTGCGCTTCTAATAATATATGAAGGGTCAATATACTTAACATTAACCTCTATTCCTTCTTCATTAAAATATTTGTTAATTTCAGATTTTAAGAATATTCCAATATCTCCATATTTAACATTACCAGAAGGATCTGTTTCTCCTGTTGGTGGAACTAAATCTTGTCCTGCGCCTTCAGAAATTAAAATTACTGCGTGTTTTCTAGTAAGAATTCTTTCTTTTAAGTGAGCGAACAAACCATTAGGACCATATAAGTCAAATGGGTTTTCTGGAATTAAGCAAAAGTTTACATCGCTTTGTGCTAGTGATGTACTTGCTGCAATAAATCCGCTTTCTCGCCCCATTACTTTAACAAGGCCAATACCATTAATTGAGTTTTTAGCTTCTACGTGAGCTCCACGAACACTAGGAACGGCTTTTCCAACTGCAGTATCAAAGCCAAATGAGCTTTGAATAAAAGAGAGGTCATTATCGATTGTTTTTGGAACACCAATAACACCAATTTTTAAACCGCGCTCTTTGATTTCTTCGCCAATCTCATAAGCACCTCGAAGAGTACCATCTCCACCTACTGTAATTAATATATTAATATTCATTCTTTCTAAAGAATCGACTATTTCATCAACTTGCCTACCTCCACCTCTAGCAGAGCCTAGTATTGTGCCACCCTTTTCTTGAATATCGTCAACTACATCTGGATCTAAAGGAATTAATGGCCATGGAGAATTGTCTAATAATCCACGATATCCAAATTGAATACCACTAATTCTTCTTACGCCATACCTATACCAAAAACATCTAACGACAGAACGAATTACATTGTTTAATCCAGGACAAATTCCACCACATGTACAAATGGCGACATGAACATGTGCGGGATTAAAGTAAATGTTTTTTCTTGGACCTGCTTTCTCAACAGTATCTTGAGCCCTAGGAATACGTTTTCCTTTTTTATCTACTTTAGTATCAACACTAAAAAACAACCTGTCGGCTTCATCCACATAACCAGCTTGTCCGTCTCCAGCATCGTCACTCATTATAATTGGAGTTGCTAGTTTTGCTTCGCCCAAGTTAGCAATTTCAAAATCATAATTCATATCTTCTTTTAAATTCATTTCCATTACTTACCTCCTAATAAAATAAAGTAAATTTAATATTAAAGTCTATTTCCTTCATCATCATACTTACTTAACAAAGAATTTAAATCTTTATTAAATTCTTCATATGGTTTTCTAGTTATTCTTTTCAAATCATCATGAAAATGTTTATATGCTGAAAGAAATTCTTCTCCAAAGTCTGTTAGATAAGCTCCTTGCCTATCATAACCACCTCTTCTGCGAACTAAAACAACTTTACCTAAAGATTCTTCTAAATTGCTCATCATTGAATAAGCTTTAGAATAAGAAATTCCAACCTTTTTAGCAGCAGCTCGCAGGGAAGAAAGGTTCTTTATTTCTTCTAACAACCAAACTACGCCAATGCCCATGAACTTCTCATTTTCTTTATTAACTAGGTAAATTTTTGTTTTTAAGTCCATAACTCTCCTGCTGCTTTATAAACTATATCTAACAAATCTGATAAATCCTCTAAATCTACTGAACAATAAGCTAGTCTAAAGACTTTATTCATTATATTTATAGCACCTATATTATACTTTTCTAAAAGGTGTAGTCTTAAATCTTCAACCTCTCCCTTACATTCAAAAGATAAAAAGTATCCACTGTTAAAAGCGAGAGGCTTAAGTAAATCGTTAGATTCTTTCTCTTTAAGTTTAGCTTTGATTAGGCGATAACGCAACTCCATTTCTTTTCTTGCATCTTCTTTGCCTTTATTGTAAGAGGTTTTGTCAGAAAGCGCTTTTATTAATAAGCTTTGAGAGAGTTTACTACAACTAGAAACAGAAGATCTTATACAACCTAGGATCTTTTTATTAAAAGCATCATATTGTTCTTGAGTGAATCCTTTTGTTGATACTGTTATAAATCCAACTCTAAAACCCCAAACCATAGCTTCTTTTGTAGCTCCATCACCTTTTACTGCAAACAAGTTTTCGTGTTGGTCTGCTAATTTAGCAAATAAAGATTCTCTAGAGGTGTTTTCTTCATAAAAAAGACCGTAATAAGCATCATCACACATAGCTAAAACTTTTTTGCCTGCTTGTGCTCGTTCTATTAAGATGTTTGCAATTTTTTCCATTTCGTCTTTTGTTGGAGTATACCCTGTTGGATTGTTTGGAAAGTTTAAAAGCACAACTATTTTTTCTGCTTCAATCTCTTTTAGTGCTTTTTCAAATCCTTCGACATTAAAAGCATTATTACTTTCATCGTATAGAGGGAAGGTTGTAAAAGAAGCGTTGATATTTTCTTTGATAATCAAATCGTAATTATCCCAAAACAAGTCTGGTAACAAGACACTATCATCTTCATTTAAAAATAATCTTAAAATAATTGTTAATGCTTGTGTTAATCCTCCGGTAACAACAGGAAGAGAGAAAGACTTTCCTTTTAGAGAAGGGTTTTTTTCAACCATATCTTCCTTCCAAAGTTCTTTTAACTTTGGTATTCCTCCACCAGGAGCATAAGTAAATATTTCATTTGGATCTATCTTATCTTTATCAAAATTATTATATATCTCTTCTAAGTATAAAGGAGTGCCGTTTTTAAAAGCTTGTCCAACTGTTGCATTATACCTTGTAGCTTTTTCTTTTGCTTGTGCGCTTTGAGCTACAATTCCCTTAGGAAAATACATCCTCTTTCCATAATCTGAAAAAAGGTCATATACTACACTGTCTTTTAAAATATCATTTAATTCTTTTGCCAATTCATTCATTACTGATTTACCCCCACATATAACGACTTTGTTATACAAATATTGTACTACTATTTTTTTAAAGCTAAGTTTAACTCTCTTGTGAGAATAAATAAACCCTAAAACAGTTCACCTTGCTCATATTCTTCCGTTGTTTCTTCTTTTTTATTATTACCTAAAAGTGTTAAAAACTCTTCTTCTTCTACAATTTTTACACCTAAAGATTCAGCTTTAGTCTTTTTACTTCCGCCACCTTTGCCTAAAAGCAAGTGAGTAGTTTTAGATGAAATAGCTGATACTGTTCTTCCACCTCTTTTTTCAACCTCTTCAAGAGCTAATCCTCTTGGGTTAAAATTCGTAAAAGAACCTGTTACCGCCCAAACTTGATCTACAAATGTTTGCTCAAATGTTTGAGAATTGTCCTCTTTTTCTTCCATATTTAGGCCAAATTCTCTTAAATCTTCTATTCTTTTAACCATTGCTGGATCAGATAAGGCTGTAATTATATTTTCGGATGTCTTTTCTGCAATTAAAGGAATATTGCATAAAGTTTCATAATCTTTCTTTTCTGCCACTTTATATAATTTTTCAATAGAGTCAAATCCGTTTTTTACAAGGGTGTCAACAATCTTTTTTCCAACTTCTGGAATTCCTAAAGAGAGAAGAACCCTACTAAATGGTTGTTCTTTACTTTTTTCTATTGCTTCTCTAATAGATGTTATTTTCTTATCTCCAAAGCCTTTTTCACCACTAAGTTTTTCAAAGTCGATATTATACAAATCTTGTACATCGTTAACTAATTCTAATTTTAACAACACTTCTATTGTTCTCGGACCTAGAGAATCAATATCCATTTGTCCTTTTCCAACAAAAAACTCCAACCGCCCAAAAACTTGTTTAGGACAATATGTATTAGGGCAAAAAGTGTGTGAGCCGATCTCTACAACTTCTGTTGAGCAAATAGGACAAGAGGTAGGCATTTTATAAGTTGTTTGACCTATTTCATTCTTTTCAACAACTTTTTCTACTGCTGGAATTACATCCCCTCGTTTACTGACTTCAACACTATCTCCAATTGCTAACTCCAAAACATCAATATATTGTTGATTGTGAAGAGTAACATTACTTACTGTTGATCCACCTATTAGTACAGGAGTTATTCTAGCGACAGGTGTTAACCTTCCAGTTCTACCGACTTGCACATCAATTGACTGAACAACACTTTGAGAAAAAGGAGATTCAAACTTGTAAGCCATAGCCCATCTAGGGTGATGCCCTGTATAACCTAATGTTTCTCTTGCTTCTATTTCATTTACTTTTATAACTAGACCATCTATTTCATACTCTAAGCTTTGTCTAAATTGTGTTTGGTTATAAATTTCTTCATGAATGTTTTCAAAACTGTTAAAATGACCCTCAAGATTTGATTTCTCTAACATTTTCTTAGCTTTTTCACCAGATTCTGCTAGTATAGCAAGGGAAGGATTTGTTCTAAACCCTAAGTTTTTTAATTTAGCTAATATTTCTATGTGAGAGTCAAACTTGTAATCCTCACTTTCAAAATAGCCTTCATAAACAAAAATATTTAAAGGAACTTTTGCACTTTCACTGCTCTTTTTTCTTCTTATAGTACCAGCACACAAGTTTCTTGGATTAGCAAAAGGTTGCTCTAAGGTTTTGTTTATTATTTCAAATTCTTTTTTGCTTAAATAAATTTCACCCCTAACTGCAACATCAACATCTTCTGTTAACCTTAAAGGAACATCCCTTATTGTTCTTACGTTGTTAGTAACATCGTTTCCAACATAGCCATTACCTCTTGTAACAGCTCTTTTTAGTAAACCCTTCTCATAATAAAGCACAATTGAAATGCCATCAATTTTTTGCTCTGAAACAAAGGTTAATTGAGATGTTGCTTTTGTTTGACTTTTATTCATCCACGAGATAACCTCTTCCCCGCTATAAGCTTTGTCTAAACTTAATACAGGGGTAGTGTGTTCTACTTCTTCAAAACTTGTGTCTAAATCACTACCAATTCTCTGGGTAGGAGAATCATCAAATTTTAAAGCAGGATTATCTTTTTCTATTTCTAATAACCTATCAAACAACCTATCATACTCTCTATCGCTTACAATTGGTTTTGATTCAACATAATATGCTTTTTGATATGTTCTTAATTTTTTGCTAATATCAAGAACTTCATTTAACAGTTTATCTTTATTATTCATACGTCTTATCGTACAATAGAATTGATTTTTTTTCTATAAAATATATAAAACTTTCCTGGTTTCCATCAAAGGCTTTTCGTGATATTCTTTAACTAAGAGGTTGGCATGGCAAAAAATAAATTTTCTTTGAATAGCAAAGGAGCTTTACATGGTTTAGTAGTAAGGGCTAGTGAAGGTGTGTCTAAAACTCCTCAGTTCAAATTCCCTGAAATAGAAGACGATTGCTTAATAATTTTACCAAAAGATATAATTGGATCTAATAGAATTGAAATCTTAAAAGAAACAATGCCGCTATTGGCTTCATCATGTATTAATTACATTAACCAACCCCTCTTTGGTGTTTTTGCACCTTCCTTATCTAGAGTTGAAGAAATTATTAGAAACACGCAAATAAACTATTTAGACGTTGAAGATCTTAAAAAAAGCAAAGATGATAAAAACATCGTGTTTGAAGACGGCAATTATGAAAAAGAATTATTAGAAATAATAAATGCTAACTCCTTAATAACAGAAAAAAATGAAAGTGAGGAAGAACCTGAAGAAAATGAAAAAGAAAAGCCTAAAGAAGTAGAGTTTAAATCATTTAAATCAAAAATGCAGTTTGATAGAATATATTCTAAAATCAACCAAACAACAAGAATTGTTGTTAGCTTGGAAAAAGATATTTTAAATATTTACAGTGCTACTCAATGGCCTAATTTAATTGCCAATGCAGTAATTAATGTGTGTGGATTTAATAAAAAGAAGATTATTGTTCATAGAGAACAAACCTTTTCTAAAAAAGATGAAATGCTAATCCAGCCTGCAATTTTGTCAAGCATAGCTGCCTTAGCTGCTATTAAAACAAAAAAAACTGTTTTTATTCATGAAAACATTTCAAGCATAAGGCCAAAAACAATAATTGAAAGAGAAACTTGGTATTCTCTAAAAGATAAAAAGACAGTAATTGAAAAAATAAATGTCACTATAGATCAAGGGGCAACTCAACTCTTTAGCTCTGAAATAAGCAAGCAGTTTATAGCAGGATTAGTTCCTTTATACGATTTGAAAGCTATACATATTAACTTTAATTTTGTACAAAGCGCTCTTGAACCAGCACATTTTTATGGAGGCTTAGGATACGTTAATGCAATAGCATCTACTCAAACCCATACAACTAAGCTTGGAAAAACATTAAATCTTTCTCCTTTCTTTTGGATTTCTCAAAGTTTACACGAAAGTACTATTCATAAAAAAATTATGGAAGTAGATTCTATTCAAGAGCAAAAGGAAAACTTACAAGATCTTGTAGATAGAAGCTTTTTTAATAGAAAATATGCCGCCTATAAAGTAAACTCTGCCCTTAATAAAAAACTATCTACATTTACACCGTATGCAAGAGGCATTGGCCTTGCTATAGCACCAAGTATAAGTGGTTTTTCTACAGCTCATGAAATATATTCTACGCCTAAAATTAATCTTACCCTAAACTTTGATGGGAAAGTTGAGCTAAATACATCCTTTTTTGAAGATAATAAGGGAAGTGAAATTTGGAGAGAAATTATTTCCAAAGAATTAGATGTAAAGATTAAAGATGTTAAATTTAGTGACGACGGTCCTGATTTAGTTGATAGCGGACCAAATGTCCTTTCCTCTAATAGTGGAATAATGGCTGAGCAAATAAAGAAAGCATGTGATAAAATTAATGAAAAGAGATTTATTGAAAGCTTACCAATAAGTGTAACTGTTGGTGGTGCCAAAAGAAGCGGCAAAACCCACTTGTTCTCAAGCAAATCATGGGTCTCTTTAATAATTGAAGCTAATATAGACCCAGTAACTCTAGAGGTTGTTGTTTTTAGTGTTTGGGCAAATTGTTCTATTGGATCTCTTATTAATGAAGCTACATATATTGCACATCTAAAACAAGTTATTATAAATTGTTTGATCGAATTAGGAGCTACAATAAATCAAGGAGATAATTTTAATATAGATATAAAAATTGACCATAAATATGATACTATTAGTGAAAGCATAACTAGTGGATTAAGAGGTGTAGTAACTGCAGCATTTAATACAGCTGTTGAAATGGCGTTAAATATTGATAATGAAAAGTTACCAATAACTAGTGAAAGCGTCTTATCTAATATTGGAGAATCTAAATGATTAAATTATCAATGAAATTAAATAGAACAACATTAGAGTTATTTGTTGATGAAACAAAACCTCTTTCTCAAATCTTATATGAAGATTTAAATATTGATATCCCTATAAGAAACTGCTCAAACCAATACTGTGGCAACTGCTTAGTTATTTTAGAGCAAGAGCCTGTTTTAAGCTGCTTAATACCTGCATTTCAACTACAAGGAAAAACTATAACAACTTTCGATTCTTTTATGCAGACAGCACACTACAGAAACATAAAAAGAACTTATGATGCACTAGACTCTTACCCATGCCCTGTTTGTTATGAAGCTAAAACACTAATAATTGAATCTATGCTTTTAAAAGCAAAAACAAAAAGGATTGATGATAAAATAGATGATTTATCTAGAAAGTTTTTAACGAAAGCCATTGATGAAGATGAAAAAAACCCAATAGATTTTGAAACTGCAAAAATAGAGTTTTCTTTAAACTCTTGTGATTGTTTAACTCCAACAGAGTTATACAATATTGTTATTAAAGCTTTGGATGATAGGATAAAACGCCGTGTATTATAATAATAAAAAATTAATTATTCCTGAAACTATAAATGAGTTACACAAAACTATACTAAAAACCTCTAACCCAGTTTTTTTTGCTGGAGGAACTCATCTAATGAAAAGCCATTGCCTGTATCCTTCAAATCCTGATCAAACAATTATTTCATTAGAACAAATTAAAGATCTTTTTGAAGTAACGAGAAATATAAAACATGTAGAAGTTGGTGCGATGGTAACAACCAACAAATTATTAGAAATAGGGACTTTAGCTTTTAATGATTTGTTATTAAATACCCTCAGCAACACTGCTACTCATATTATTAGAAATCAAATAACTATTGGTGGAGCTTTAGCAACAAAAAATGTCCGATACTCACTCCCTGGCACACTAATATGTATGGGATCGAGTGTAGAGGTTATTGATTTCTCAAAAAACAAAAGTATTACAAAACAAGTACCTGTTGAAAAACTTTATAAAAACAGTGAATTACTATTAGAAAAAGATACGTTAATAAAAAAAATAAAGATCCCTTTAAATCGATATGATTTTGAAAGATTTTACTGTATAGAAGATCCTATTAAACAAAAAGATTCTTCTGTTATTTTTGCATTTAGAGCCAACATCAACCAAACATTACTCCAAGATGTTAAAGTTGTCATAACATTTCCTAAAGCTGGTATTCATATCTCATCAGTTGTTACTGCAGAATTAGATGGAGTAGAAATTCCTGTAATTCCTAGAAATGCATTATCAATTTCTAGTAAACTAGTTGATGAAATAGAAAAAGACTTAAAAGGCGTTACCCCTTTACAAAAAGAGAGAGCTAGGAGAATATTACAATCTGTTCTTTATCAGCTAACGCCTTCAAGAATATTTGTTAAAAACACAAATTAATTGATTTATATTTACTTAACCCTTTAGGAGAAAGCATTGACCGAATTTGTTCACCTTCATAATCATACAGACTTTTCATTATTAGATGGGGCTGCCCCAATAGATAGATACGTAGAAAAAGCTAAGCAATATAACATGAAAAGCTTAGCTATTACTGATCATGGAAATCTCTTTGGCGCTTTAAGGTTTTATTCAGCGTGTAAAGACGCTGGTATTAACCCAATAATTGGCTGTGAAGTTTATTCTAATCCAGAAGGGCATACTTTGAAAAAAGCCGTTGGCTATGAAGATACTACGAAGCGATATCATTTAGTTTTACTAGCTATGAATGAAACAGGTTATAGAAATTTGCTAAAGCTTGTTTCTATATCCTATACAGAAGGTTTTTACACTAGACCTAGAGTAGATGATGAGTTATTAAAAAAATACAACGAAGGGATTATTTGTCTTTCAGCTTGCCTAGGCGGTGAAATTCTCCAACTAATACTAGAAGACAAGTACGATGAAGCAAAAGAGAGAGCTCTTTGGCATGCAAGCGTCTTTGATGATGGGCGCTACTATTTAGAAATACAAAATCACAATTTAGAAGAACAAAAGCGTACAAACCCTATATTAGCCAAGTTATCAAAAGAAACGAACATTCCTTTAGTTTGCACTAACGATATTCACTATATAGAAGATACAGATTGGTTAGCTCATGATGTTTTATTATGCATTGGAACAGGAGCTAAGCTCAGTGATGAAAGAAGAATGCGCTTTAGTGGAAAAGAGTTTTATTTCAAAAGCCCAGATCAAATGGCAGAAATTTTTAAAGAATATCCCCAAGCTGTTGAAAATACAAATGTTATTGCAAGTAGATGTAATCTAGAAATAACCTTCCCAGGTGCTATTCTACCTAACTCAACAATTCCTGAGCCATTTAATGATGAAAGTGAATATTTAATTCATTTATCAAAAGAAGGCCTTAAAGAAAGATACAATCCAGTTCCTAAAGAGTATGAAGAAAGACTTGATTTTGAATTAAACACTATAATAGAAATGCAGTTTCCTGGATATTTTTTAATAGTTAGAGATTATATATATTGGGCAAAACAAAACAACATTCCTGTTGGTCCGGGAAGGGGTTCAGGAGCAGGGTCTATTGTTGCTTATTCTTTAGGCATTACAGATGTAGATCCAATGAAATATAACTTACTATTTGAAAGATTTTTAAATCCAGAGCGAGTAAGTATGCCTGACTTTGACATTGACTTTTGTCAAGAAAGAAGGGCAGAAGTAATTGATTATGTAACCGATCATTATGGAGTTGATAAAGTTTCTCAAATTGCAACCTTTGGAACATTAAAAACTAAAGCAGTAATAAAAGACTGTGCTCGTGTTTTAGATATTCCCTTTGCAGAAGCAAATAGGATTGCTAAGTTTATTCCCGAAGAAAGGGGAATGAGTGTTGATAAAGCCTTAGAAATGAGCGAGGAGCTAAGAAAAACTCAAGCACAAGGTGGTATATATGAAACATTATTCTCTGTAGCCAAAAGACTAGAGGGATTAAACAGACATATATCTACACACGCTGCTGGAGTTGTTATAGGTAAAGAAGAATTAACTAACTACGTTCCTCTTTATAAAGATGCAAAAACAAACGCTGTTTCTACACAATATACAATGGACCAAATTGAAGAATGCGGCCTTGTAAAAATGGACTTTTTAGGTTTAAAGACCCTAACTTTAATAAATTACTGTGTTAATTTAATTCATAAAAGGGATGAAACCTTCAGTATTGAAAATATTAGTGAAACGGATGAAGCAACATTTAAAATGCTGCAAGAAGGAAAATCTTCTTGTGTATTCCAATTTGAATCCGCTGGTATGCAAAAAGTATTAAAGCAAGCAAAACCAAGCAATATTGAAGACTTAGTTGCTTTAAATGCTTTATACAGACCTGGACCAATGGCTTACATACCACAATTTGTAGAGTGTAAGCACAACAGACAACCAATAAAGTATGCTGACCCTGCACTAGAAGACGAATTAAAAACAACTTACGGTGTTATTGTCTACCAGGAACAAGTAATGAAAGTTGCTCAAATTATCGCAGGGTACTCTCTTGGACAAGCTGATATTCTTAGAAGAATAATGAGTAAGAAAAAAGAAGCTGAGCTTGTTGAGCAAAAAAAGTTATTTGTAGAAGGTGCGGCTAAAAAAGGACATAGCGAAAAGCATGCTATTGAAATTTTCGAAATGTTAGAACCTTTTGCGAACTATGGATTTAATAAATCACACGCAGTAGCTTATTCAATAATTGCTTATCAAACAGCCTTTTTAAAAGCTAACTACCCAGCAGAATTTTTAGCAGCCAACTTAACAAACGAAATGAACAACCCAGATAAGTTTAAAGAGTATTTAAGTGTTGCAGAACAAATGGGTTTACAAATCATGCCGCCCTCAATTAATTATTCAGATAAAAGCTTTAGTGTTGTTGGTAACAAGATTGTTTATGGCCTTGCTGGAATAAAAAATGTTGGTGAAGTTGCCGTAGTAAAAATTATAGAAGAAAGAGAAAAAAACGGACCTTATAATAGTTTTATGGACTTTTTACAAAGAAGTAGCCCTAAAGTATTAAACTCAAAACTTCTTGAATCTCTTATTATCTCAGGAGCATTTGATCTACTAAAAATCAATAGACCTTCTTTGTTAGAAGCTCTTCCTGAAGCTGTTAAGTTTGCTCAAGGAATTATAGAAGATAAAGAGATTGGTCAAATGAGTTTATTTGATGAGTTTGTTGAAGATAATTTCAACACCTTTGAAATTCCTGATCTTCCTGATTGGAATATTTTAGAAAAACTTGAGAGAGAAAAAGAGCTTTTAGGATACTATATATCAGGGCATCCTTTAGATACTTATAAAACAGAAATTAGAAACAGTGTTATTTATGATTTATCAAAACCTGAAAAATTTGTCTTAAATAAAACAACTGCATTAGTTGCTACTTTAACACAAAAAAAAGAATACACCTCCCCTGCAGGTAAGAAGATGTCGTTTTTAGTTCTCACTGATGCAAATGGGAGCATTGAAAGCGGTTTGTTCAACAGAGCATATGAAAAGTTTAATGATAAATGTGAAGTAGATACAATTTATGGATTTGTTGGTAAATTTAAAAAGAACTATCGAGATGAAGACAAGATAGATTTTGATATTGAAGATATTTTGGATCCTAGAGACTTGCCACCAATTGCTTTATCCACATGCAATATTAGGTTAAACTATAATATAGCTAAGGAAATAGGTTTATCAGATTTTAAACAAGTTATAATGGCAAACTCAGGCCCATTAGATCTTAATTTAATAATAGAAAAAGAAGGTCTTTCAGCTAATGAAGATGATTTTGAAGTAGAAGAGGATAATACACCTATTACAATAAAATGTAATGTAGTGTTTAATGTAAGATATAGTGACGAATTTATTTCGCAACTAAATGAACGACCAGAGGTAATTGATATCTGGTTTAATTGAGGAAAAAGATTATGTATATACAAGAACCAACTTTTTTAATGAAATCAGCTCTAGTTTTTGCGCAGATTATTGCTTTTTATAACTTATTAATCTGGATACGAATTATCGTATCTTGGCTTTCTCCTACTACTGGATTAAAACAAAACTCTTTTTTCCAAATGTTAGGAAGAATTGTAGATCCGTATTTAGCCCTTTTTAAAAATGTTAATTTTTTAAAAACTAGCTCTCTTGATTTTACTCCGCTTTTAGCATTTGCTGTTTTATCAGTATTTCAAAGTATCTTAAGTCTTTTTGGATCTACTGGTTCAATTACTTTATATTTGATTTTAGCCGTGCTTATTAATACATTGTGGTCTTACATCGTTTCGCCTTTCTTTATTATATTAATAGTGCTAATTCTTGTAAGATTATTCTTATGCTTTAAAAAAAACGCAAATACAATAAATTTAATTCGTGGTATTGAAAAAATTATTGGTGGCTATTTAAATTGGATTCAAAAAATCTTTTTCTTTAGCAAGATTGTCGCAGATAGAACTCTGTTAATAGTAAGTGCTATATTTTCTATTCTTTCTTTCATCTTTATTAAACAAATTATTACCTTTATTATATCTTATTTAATTAGCTTATAAGGTAAGTAGCATATGTTTATAAGGACTTATTTAACTAATATTTCAAACCTAAAAGGAGTTGGTAAGGCTGCGGCTGAAAGCTATGCTTCCTTAGGCATTAAAACATATGCTGATTTACTTTTACTTAGTCCTAGAGATAGAGAAGATAGGACAAAGCTGATTAATCTTGAAGACTTACCTCCTTATTTTTCAGAAGGCCAACAAATAAACACATTTGTTACTGTTAAATCTCACTCTTTTTTTGGAGCTTTTTCAAAATCTGGTAAGACGCTAAAAATACTAGTTGAAAGCTATTTTGGTCCTAGAAAATTAAGCTTACTCTGCTTTGGAAGAAACTTTCTGCAAAAAATGATTAAAGTAGATAAGCTTTATTATATTTATGCCACTGTATCTTCTCATACAGGAGAATTACAAGCTTCTAGCTTTGAATTGTTTGAAATAAAAGATATAGAAAACCCTCCTCATCCCTTTGGTCAAATTCTTCCTATTTATCCTCTAAAAGGATCTTTAACTCAAAAACTAGTTAAAAAAAATATTATTGAAATTTTATCACAAAATGTAAAGTTCGATGATGAACTGCCTCATTATATGATGAAAGAGCTTTCCTTAATGCCATTTGATAAAGCCATTAGAGCTTACCACTTTCCAAAAGATAAGAAACAGCTGCTTTTAGCAAAAAAAACTTTAGCTTTAAGTGAACTGTTTTACATGCAAATAATTGCTAGAAAAGATGTTGAAATATATAGATCAACAAACAAGATAAAAAGTATTCCCTCAAAACTCGAAATTCAGCTAATCAGCAAACTGTCCTTTAAACTTACAGATGATCAATTAAAAACATTAAAAGAGATAAGAGATGACTTAGACAATGAGGGAGCAATGAGTAGAATGTTGCAAGGCGATGTAGGGGCTGGAAAAACACTAATTGCTTGGGCATCAGCACTTCATGAGATTTCAAAAAACCACCAAGTTGCCTTTATGGCACCAACAGAACTTTTAGCTAATCAGCATGCACAAAAGGCTGCAGAATTATTAGAGCCTCTAGGTATATCAATAGCTTTATTAACAGGTTCAGTGAAACAAAAGCAGAGAGTTCCTATACTAGAGGGCATTAAAGATGGATCTATTCAACTTCTAATTGGAACGCATGCACTATTTAGTAATAATGTAGAATTTAAAAATCTGAGATATATAATTATAGATGAGCAGCATAGATTTGGGGTTAACCAAAGATCTAAATTACTTGCAAAAGGAACAAAGCCCAACATACTAATGATGAGCGCTACTCCTATTCCAAGAACACTTGCCTTAACTGTTTTTGGAGACTTAAATGTCTCTACTATAAACACTTTGCCGTTTGGTAGAAAACCGATAATAACCCATCTTGTAAGCGAAGCTTCAAGAAAGAGGATGTATAAAGCTATTGGAGTAGAATTTAAAAGAGGACATCAAGCTTATTTTGTTTATCCTAGGATAGATGATTCTGGTCCACAAGAATTAAGAGATGTTACCAACATGTTTGAATATTTGAAAAAAGAGTATCCAGGTGTTCCTTCTGCTTTGCTTCATAGTAAAATTGATGATGATGAGAAAATTTCTATTCTAAACAGTTTTAAAAGAGGTGAGATTGCATATATAGTTTCAACAAGTGTTATAGAAGTTGGTATTGATGTTCCTAATGCTACATGTATAATAATTGAACATGCAGATATTTTTGGCTTATCAGCACTTCATCAACTAAGAGGAAGAGTTGGACGATCAAATCTACAATCCTATTGTTTTTTAGTATTCGGTGATAATATAAGCGATCTAGGCAAAAATAGACTAAAAGTAATGCGAGAAACAACCGATGGATTTGTAATTGCTGAAAAAGATTTAGTTTTAAGAGGTCCTGGGGATATTATTGGAACAAAACAATCAGGTTTTTTAAGATTGCATTTTGCTTCTCTAGTTAATGACTTTGAATTAATAAAAATAGCTAGAGATTATTGCGATAAAATCTTGAAAGAAGACCCTGGATTTATAGCATTAGACAATAGAGTAATAGAGATGGTTTTACAAACAGCAAATCCGTTTCTAGAAGAAGAATAAGAGGTAGTATGAGAATTACAGGTGGAAAATATTGTGGAAGAATTGTTACTTGCCCTCCAGGAGTAATAAGACCAGCAATGGATAGGATGAGAGAGTCTCTTTTTTCAATCCTAGGAAACATAGAGGACTATTCATTTCTAGATTTGTTTACAGGAAGTGGTTGTGTAGGAATTGAAGCTGCCTCTCGAGGTGCTGAGCCTGTTCATTTAGTTGAAAAAGATAGAGGTAAAAAGAAAGTTATTACAGAAAACATTTCATTTGTAGAGTCTCCAATAATGTTATTTATGGCTGATGTAAACCGTTTTATACCTACTACAAAGCGAAGTTATGACATTGTTTATGCTGATCCTCCTTTTCCAATGGATGGAAAAGTTAAACTAACACAATTAATAGCCAAAAGTGAAATAGTTGAAAAAGGTGGCTTATTTATAATTCATTACCCTAGTGAAGAAAAGTCTACTTGGCCTGAAAAAATAGGGGACTTAGTAACTTACGATGAGCGAAAATATGGGAGAAGTATTTTACGCTTTTTTAGGCGTGAAGAATAATGGATATAGCTAGTCAAACAACCTTACAAATTATTCAGATGTTAGTTATTTTATCAATTGGAGCTTATGCCTATAAAAAAGAGATAATACCTGATAGTAGTTTAAAAAGCTTAACTGGAATTTTGCTTGAAATAGTTAACCCTCTATTAATTTTTACCTCTTATCAAAGAGAGTACAACCAAGAGCAAGTAAAAGGATTAGTATTTACCTTTGTCTTGTCTTTTGTAGCATTATTTATAGCAATTCTTGTTTCTCGTATAGCTGTTAAAAAAACAGACAAAAGAGACTACTTAGTAGAGAGAATGGCCATAATGTATTCTAATTGTGGTTTTATTGGACTACCACTTATGTATGCTCTATTTGGACAAATAGGGGTTTTTTATTGTACTGGGTTTATTACCGCTTTTAATATTATGTGTTGGTCTTACGGTATTGGTATATTAGTAAAACTTCCATTTAAAGAAAAAGTTATTAAAGTTGTAACTGGAAGAAATATGATAGCAATATTCTTAGGTTTATTTTGTTATATATTTTCTATTAGACTTCCTGAAATTATTGTTTCTCCTTTGGCTGCAGTTGGATCAATGAACAGCTCCTTAGCGCTGCTAATTGTTGGAGCAACTGTTATGAAAAATCCACTTAAAGATATGTTTAACAACATTAGAGGATATTATATTTTAGTAATTCACAATTTAGTTATCCCCATAATTGTTTTATTACTCTTATCATTAATTGAAGGGGATGAAATGATAAAGACTATTGTACTAATAGCTATAGCATGCCCGGTTGGAGCAACTACAACAACATTTGCCCTAAGGTTTAATAGGGATGAGCTTTATGCCTCTTCTCTACTCGGATTATCAACTATCGCAAGTGTAATTACTATTCCTTTTATTTTGTATTTAAACAGCTTGGTTATTTAAGGATTTATCTTAACGAGAAAGAAATATTATAATAATATATAAATTTATTTGGAGGAATTTATAAAAATGATGAATGACATTAACGCTACAGGAATTAAAAAAGATAATACTTTTCAAGAATACTATATGCCTTATACGTTTAATTGTGATGCTCACCTACTAGCAAAGATTGATTGGTGCTTTGAAGTTGTGCAAGAAATTGCAGGTTATCATTCATCTATTTTAAATTGTGCTATTCCTGATTTACATAAAAATGGTTTAACTTGGGTAATTTCTAGAGAACATATGGAAATAATACAATATCCAAAATGGCGAGAAAAAATACTTGTAAAGACTTGGGCAGAAGAAGCTTATAGAAGGATTCTACTTCCCCGGATAGTTGAAGGAAGAAATGAAAACGGTGAATTGCTTTTTAAAGCATCAACCCTTTGGGCTGTTCTGAACTTAAAAACAGGTAGGCCAACTAATCCAAATGCCATTATTGAAAAAATTGGTGTTCCTCCTGTTTCTAAAGAAAAGAAGTTTCACATAAGTAAAAGGGAAGTGTATAACGATGATTATCCTGTAATTGGTTCATCTAAGCCTAAAATTTATTATTCAGATACAGATGTAAATAAGCATGCAAATAATATTTCATATATAAGGTGGTTGCTTCAGTCCCTTCCTAATAGTTTTAGAGATAAAAACTATATAAAAGATATAGATGCATCTTGGCTAAAACAGACCTTTATTAAAGACAAAATTAAAATGATAACTAACAGTGAAAACCCTCTAGCTTTAGAAGAAAAGTCACCTATTCTATATCACAAACTTGTAAGAACTAACAAAGATGGAACAGAGGAAATTGTTTTTGAAGCAAAGTCTCTTTGGGAAGGACGAGATTAATAGTGAGGGGGCTTTCTGCTTGGTATATCACTCGCATCACTATCTTCCATAACCTGATCTATTTTTCGCTCAAGTTTTAAAATTTGCTTATTCATTATTCGAATTTCTTTTTGTTGCTCAATTATAATTTCATTAAGCTGAGATACTATTTCTTCAGTATAAGAAATTTTTATCTCAACTTTTTCAATCTTTTCATTAAATTCTTTTTCGCACATAAAATGTCTCCTAATACTACTGGGTGTATAATAAAAA
>CAZHNE010000022.1:0-8429 GCA_964533775.1 uncultured Spirochaetaceae bacterium
CACAATACCAAAAATTGCTACTAGAATTCCGAATATCATCGAAATTATTAGATTACTTTTTAAAAAACTTTTTTTCTCCATTTTTCACCTCATTAATTGTTTTAGGAATTAGCGTCCTTAATTATTTCCACCAGTTCTACATCAAATATTAATAATGAATTTGGTGGAAGATTATAAGTTTCTTCCATTGAAGATGTTAACTTAGGGTGAACAAAAAATCTATATTTTGACCCCATATTCATTAAAGTAATTCCTTCTACAAATTCAGGTACTAATAAATCTAAATAGAAGTTCGAATCACTTTCTTTTTTCATTAACAAAACTTCATCTTGATTATATATTTCATAATTAACCACTACTTGGTCGTTAATAGTTGGATAATCACCACTTCCAATTCTAACAACTTTATATTGTAAGCCAGAATCTGTTTCAAAAACATTTTCATTTTTTAAATTTTCTTTCAAAAACTCTTCTGCTCTCAATAAGTTATTAAGTTCTTCTTCCTCTTGCTGCTGCTGAGCTACATAAAGCATCTGCTGTTGCATCTCTTCAAAGATTTTAGATATCTCTTTATCTGTAAAAAGAGAATTTCCTTCAGCAGCATCTATCGCACCTTTTGCATAATATTCGGGATTTATTTTTATGTACTCATTAATTGATGATAAATATAGCAGGTATGAATATGCATAACTAAACTTTTCTTCTAACGTCTCTGGAGATTTTAAATTCGTTATACTTTCAATATCAATTGTATTATACGCTGGACTAGGGGTAATCTGATTGAATAATTCGCCACTAAGTTCCTTCTTTTTCTCAATATTGGGCAAAGCATAAATATTTGCACCTACTAAGAGAATGACGAACAGAGTGAAAAAATACTTTGAAAAAATCTTCACAATATTATTTCCTTTTGTTGCTCATTTTCTCTTTTAACTAAATTCTCCCTACCCCTAATTAAATAGTTAAAAGCTGACTAAGTAAAACTCTACAATAGAATATTTATTAAGTCTAGAAAAAACTAAATAAAAAACTTCTTTTATTAGTTATCTTTTTCAAAAGGTATAAGATAAAAGTCTTTTAGATCATTTGAAATAGTTATTTGCTCATCGTTATAAAAGGTAACTGTAAAATTAAAATAGAACTTATTGTTATCAAAATATCCTAAGCTCAAATCCATAGTATCCGGATCTTTTGAATATATGTGGTTTTGTATTATTTCTATTGGTATTTCAAGCTTTCCTTCATGCAACTTAAGTCTAAGAACATCCTCATCTATTTCTATACAAGTAAATGGAGAGTTTTTCTTAATATTAGAAACAAATTCTTCTTCGCCAAAAGCATCAATCATAATTTTTAGATTTTCAATGGTTGTTTTAAATTCTTCAGTATTAGGGGGAATTCCATCCTCAATTAATGACACCTCTAATATAGAAAAAACAGTTTCTAGATTATAGGTATATGTTCCAAACTTAATACTTGCAAATAAAATTGGAGATACAATGATTAAAAGGAAACTCAACAAAAGGGACTTTTTAAATTGCATTACTATAAAATACTCCTAAACTTGTGCCAATGAATTTGAAAAAATATTTTAAAACAATTTTTATTCTATATCATAAGTTTCGAGTTGTCCATGTTTATAAAGTTTAGTGAAAAAACCCCTAAATTAAACAATGGAGCAAAAAGACATCTTTTGACTATATTTTAAAGTAAAAAAATATTTATACTTTAAAACTTCTCTAATAACATGCTCAGAGAAATTATTTTCTATATTAAAAGTTGTAGAATATAAAAAAATACTATGCTCAACAATAAATTAATGGTATAGTTACATCATGAAATTGAAAGAAGTAATAGATATTTGTTCAGGAAAAATTATTTGTGGCGAAAGTCACATAGACGATAAAGTTGATTTTGCGTTTGCTAGTGATATGATGAGTGATGTTCTTACAGTATTAGAAGATAACATTTTATTAATTACTGGGCTAAGTAACAACCAAGCTGTTAGAACTGCAGTTATGAGTGATATAAGAAATATTATAATTGCTAGAGGCAAAACTCCTAGCCAAGATATGATTGATATGGCGAAGGAATTTGACATTGCTCTTATTGCATCCCCATTCTCAATGTATAGAATAAGTGGACTTTTATTTAACAAAGGCTTAAGCCACATTTATTAACTAAAGTTTTCTATTAAAAACAATCCCACATTTTACTGTGGGATTAACTTTTTGTCTAAATTGGCAATTGTATTATTTTGTCTTCATCTACTTTTAGTAAATCTTTTTCTTCTTCTAACTTACTCTTATCACAGAAGAAAGCCATCGAATAGTTTTTTTCCTTACTTAGTTCTCCAGCTTCACGCTTTATGTCAGTTGGATTTACTTTTAAAATTTCCTGCCTAGCTTTTCTTCTCATATCATCAGTAATATTATACAAAATTCTTCTAAAATCTAAAATGCTTGTCTTATCAGGGCCGTATGGCCTTAAATCATTTGCGACATTACTAATAATAGCATCTTCTATTAAAGCTGTATCAACTAAAGTTTTGCTATATTTATCTAATGTATTTTTAAACACATCAAAGGTTAAAGACAAATTAGGATCGCTTGCTGATATAAAAATAAATAACTGCTCTAAGCTTTCTACATGACAGTCCACTCCGTAAGCACCACCTAAAACTCTAATTTCGTTCCACAAGTCATTTCCCGATAATATTGATGATAAGATTCGTTGAATAGAATTCTCTTTAGTTCCTAAAGGACTAGAAGGAAGCACTAAGCTTGTATGGTTAACAGAAGAGGGTAAAATAAAGGCTTGTTTTTCCTCGACAAGAATTGTATCTTCCTTTTTTCTTTTTATGAATCGATTATCGATCTCTTCACCTTCAGGGAAGGTGTTAAAGAATTCTTCTAAGCTGTCACAACAAGTTTTTGTTAAATCCTCATCACAGGTTATATGAACTTCTAATCTTGATAAATTAATAATCTTTTCTTTTATTTTTTCTAATTCAACAGAAATCGAAGACACATCTTCTCGTTTAATTGCATCTAGAAAAAGCCATTGACTAATTCCTAGTAGGTTCTCAATTAAGTCAGCATTTTTCGAATACTTACTCGATGCAGCAATTGTAGCAAACCTGAAGCCAGCTCCTCCGGCTACTGATTTATAAATATTTTTAACTTCTACAACAGAGTTCCAAATGTTTTTATAATCATTTAAATGGCAATCCTGAATTATTTCCTTAGTTAGATTTAATCCGCCAACAATATCTTCCTTTAACATTTTTACTCTAAAAAGCATTCCTAAAAACCTATCTTTATTGGTTTTAGAACCACCTTCCAAGGAAATACTAAATCCACCTGTGTTATGCATTATCTCTGTTGTTACTTTAGTATTATCCATATCGCCTACAGAACAAGTTTCTAAAACTTTTGTTAGCAAGGGCAACAACATAATTTCTCTAAGACTAAAATCCTCAAGATGAAATAATATATCAAAATAAGCAATTGAATTTGTCATTTCATTTAAAATATAAACGGGTCTATTTTTTATTGATGTTGTTTCATGTTCAAGACATCTTATATCTTTTGGTAAATCCTCAATTAAAAGTTTAGGTATTTTTGTTAAATTTTCAGGTGTGTCACCCTTATTTTCAAATGATAAAAACTCTTGTGTTTTATCTTTATAAAAGGACTTTTCATCATTTTCTAGTAAATCAGTTTTCTTTTTTATTTTTTTAGCTAATCGCTCATTATAATCATCCATAGCATTTGGATCAGGATTAGCAACAAACAGTAAACGGTGATTATTTTTTATTATATTTGCATCAATCCATTCTTCTAGGAATCTTGAATTTTCGTCCATTTTAAGTTTTAGCGACTTAACAGCCTTTCCATATTCTGCAGTAACTGAAGGGCTTAAACCACGCAACCAGCCTCTTAAAGCTCTTTTTAAAACTATCATTCCCATAGGGCCTGATGATGGTTTTTCATATATTTGAAAACTTAATCTTTTAAAAGTTGCATCTACTAAGTCTTTATCAAATCCATTTTCGACTATTTTAGACAACTGCTTTAATATAAACTTTTCAATTTGCTCTGGCTCAGTTTCTTTAACTCCTGAAAAAGCAATCGTAAGAGGCATTAAAGTATATTCAGTACTAATGCCACTAATGTTTGAAACATCTTCACCTAGATTAGAATCAATCATAGCCTTGTATAAAGGACAGCCCGAAGATCCTAGTAAAAGTTCATAAATAAAAGATAAAGTAATTACCTCAAGAGGTACTGAAGAGTCTGTAGTAACAAAAGATGTAGCAACTATTGCTCCAGGGTCTGAGTAACTGCTAGGACAGTCTGCGCTCAACTTTCTAGGTTCATCCCACTTTTTTGGAATTAAGTTTTCTTGTGAAACATTAATTTTAGCGCATTCTGATAAATAGTCATTGTTTAACAGTTCTAAATACTTATCTATTTCTAAATTACCGTAAATAAAAAGCTTTGAATTAGTTGGATGATAATACTGCATATAAAAAGATTTAAACTTTTTATAATCCAAATCAACAATCTCTAAAGGCTCTCCTCCAGAAGAAAAATTATATGGAGTATCTGGAAATAAGCTACGTAAGCATAAATTATTTGCTACATACTCACCATTGTTTTTATCACCAAGCATTTCATTAAAAACTACACCTTTATATGCGAAATCTCCTTCATCATTACAATGTAGTCGAATTCCTTCTTGCATAAAGGTCTCTTCCCTTAATAAGGGTGCAAAAACAGCATCGGTATATACATTAAATATATTATCGAAATCTTTAAGTAAGGGACTAGCTGCTGGATATAAAGTTTTTGTTGGATAAGTTAATGCATTCATAAAAGTACAGGCACTACCTTTTTGAAGTTGCATAAAGGGATCTCTTATTGGATATTTCTTAGAACCTGATAACACACTATGTTCAATAATATGAGCTACACCTGTATTGTCACTGGGGATTGTTTCAAATACGTAAGAAAAAAACAATTCATCATCGTCTGTCAAAACATGATACACTTCCATTGCTGTAGCTTCATGTCTATACAATAACCCAATACCTTCGTACTCGCTCAGGTTTTCTTTCTCAATTAGCTTGAAGCCAAAGAGCTCCTCACCAATTTCTTTATTATGAAGTTTCATTAAACTCCTCCACTTTAGTAAGCTATCAAAAGCATCTGCATTTTGCAAGTTCTTATTATTAGAGTCAATAATTCTTGCTAAATAAAACAATATATATTATCTTTATACCCATGCGTGCATTTTATCAATTTAAAGACAAACCTATTCTTTTCGCCCATAGAGGTATGAATTCTATTGCTCCTGAAAATACGTTACCAGCTTTTCAATTATGCTTGGATAATAATATACCCGCTATTGAACTCGATGTCCACATAATTAAAGGTGGTGAGATAGTTGTAACTCACGACTTCACTACAAAAAGGTTAACTAAAAAAGATTATAGGATTGAAGATTTAACATTATCTGAAATAAAAGCTCTCGATGTAGGAATATATAAAGGGGAGCAGTTTAAAAACACTAGAATACCTACATTAGAAGAAGTTTTTCAAACTTTTTCAACAAATTTGCTTTATGACATAGAAATGAAATGTGAAGGAACTAATAACAAAGAGTTTGCAAACAAGCTTTGGAACTTAATAAGAAAGTATAAGTTAGAATTTAACACAATAGTTACATCGTTTAATCCTCTAGCAGTTAGAGCTTTTGAAAAAGTCTCTAAGCATTCATTACTTCAAGGTATTATCTTCTCTCACGATAAAGGAGTTCCCTTTTATCTTAGAAGTGGATTAGGAGAAAAATTCTTCCAATGTAATATCGCAAAGCCTGATGTTAACATACTAGATGATAAGATGTTGCAGAAATACCATGATAGAAACGTAAAAGTGCTTCCTTGGTGTGTTGATGATAAAGATAAAGCAGTTGAATTAGTTAGTAAGAAAGTTTTTGGTATTATAACTAATTTTCCTGAAACTTTAATTAAAACTAATCTTTTTCAGTCTTAAACTACCAGAGAGAATTAAAGTAGACTCTTTTTGCTATATTAATAAATGATTCTTTTTCACTTTCTTCCATAGTATCTTTTATTGCTATTCCATCAACTAAATCACTATTGAAAATTATTGAAAGAGTATTTAAATCATATATCTCAAGGCTTCCATGTGATAAGGCAAATGGTCTAAAGCCTTCTTCCCTTTCTACTATTTCTGCTCTAAAAATAAACAAATAGTCTGCTTTATTTTTTACTGCACTAATGTTTTCTATATCTAAATCTAAATCAACTAACACTTCTGCTTCTTGCTGTGTTAGTTTTTTGACAAAAAAACTTGTACTAGCGCTTTCTCTTCTTTCTTGATTTATATTATTTTCAATTGTTGTTACAATAACTTTTTTTCCACTATATTTTGGTTTTTCATTATAAGAAAAAACCAGCTCTTCAATTATATTTTCAATTCTATTAGCAGCTTCATGGAAGTTTTTGTGTCGCAAAAGATTAATCTCTTCTTCTAAGTCAATTTTAAAAATAACCAACCCCTGTGGATTTATATTTTTACTAGTATAGTTGAACACAAAAGTATTGTTTTTTATTGGGAGTAAAGGTTCTTTAACAAGGTAGTTTTTAAAACTAATATCTTTACCATTATATTGGGCAACTAATTTTGCATTTTCTACCAAAGGCTTCATAAGTGCTTGCTCTCGATTAACACGAAGCTCTAAGCTACTTGAATCATTTTTAGCAAAAACGCTAATGTCCAAAAAGGAAATTCTTGAAATTATGGTCCGTAAATATATGTTTGCCTTAGCATCGTATTTATTTTCTTTAGCTACAATAAAAGCTTTTATTAAAGTTTGGATAGATTTATAATCTTGATTATCTCTATATAGAAAATCACTCTCTTCTTCTAACTTTGCTAAATCATCTAAAATAATCCCTTCATTTTTAGCCTTTAACAACTTGCTCTCATCTATCTTTGATTTACTCGCACTAATTAAATAAACAACATCATAAAGCTGATCTTTCAGCTTCGTTAAATACTTTTTTTCAATTTTCATCTCAAAGGGATCATAAAAATAATTATCCCCTAGAGAAGCAATAAATTCATTTTTTTCACTTATTATTACAGATTTATTTAAAACATCATAAAAGGTGCTAAGTGCATTGGTTTTAGCTAAATTCTCTGTTGCTCCACTACCCTCTGTTGTGTAATATAAAGTATTAGGTTTAGAAAATTTACTTAGATCGCCAGTAGTCCAAGAAGGAGTGGAATCTAATACAAGTTGCGCTTCAGTACTTACACAAGAGTTTAAAAGTAACATAAAGGTAATTGCTATTAATAAGAGTCTTTTCATTCTTTTTTTCCTAATGTCTTTATTTTATCATCAATTTTTCTAATAGCAAGATTAAAACATGAACTCAAATCCAAGTAAAACATTGTTGCCTACATTATTATTTGAATCAACTTTATAAGCTAATGCTAGTTTCCAGTTTGTCCATACATACTTTTTATACCCCAACTCAAATGCACTGTGAGGTTTAACTTCATTATCAATGATAACCCCAATTTTAGCTTTAGTATATAAAACAGAACTGTTTAAAAATTTTGTCGAAGTAAAAAGCAAAGATAAGGGCATTTCTATCATAAACCCTAAATCGAGAGAAAAAGAATTTTTATTTTGGGGGAAACTGTAAAAATATGAAGAAGATAAACCTAAATTAATCTTATCAAAAGGAAAAAACAAAGATTTTAAATAAAAATATTCTCCGCTAACAGAAACTATTTCATTATCTATATCATAGTTTAAATTTAATCCAAGTTGATTTTTTGGGCCTTCTTTGATTTTTAAATTAACTAATTGAGAGGGGTTATAAAGAAAGTTTACTGTTGCAACTTCATTAAAAGTAGATGAAACAGTTCCTAGGGATTTAGCCTTTTCAAAATCTTCAAGATATATATAATCCCCAGTTTTAAACTTATTATTCGTATTATTAAAGGAGCTTATTTTCCCATTATAATTTAAGTAAAACTCAAATTCTGTGTCGAATAATTTATTTAAATCATATTTAAATAAATTAAATAAAACGTCATATAATTTCTCTAAAAGCAACGTTCTATCTTTTTCTTTTAACTCAATATAAATTGGTAAATTTTTCAAATTATAGTTAATTTCACCATCTAAAACTAATCTATCCTCCACATAAGAGAGCGTATCAATTTTAATGGTAAGAGAATCTAATAATAGATCATCTACCTTAGTATATGCTACTAAGGTAGAACTTAAGGCATCAGAAATAGTACTTTCTACTAAAATCGAAAAATCATCTCTATTATAATTTAATCTTTCAAAGTTGAAATTATTTGCATAAATATTAGAAA
>CAZHNE010000022.1:8529-17658 GCA_964533775.1 uncultured Spirochaetaceae bacterium
CTATCTAATACTTTTGGGTTTTTCTTTGAAATTTCTTTCATATTAAAGTATTGTCTTTTCACGTTAACTGTTGTTTTTCCACCTGGGTAGAGTTGTTCTACCATTTTGCAAAGAGACTTTAAAACATTTTCTCTTCTCTCAATTTCATCTAAGTCAAAATCACGTAAAAATACTTCAAGGTGTGCTTCATCATTTGTCGCTTTTAATTCAAGCGGGCAGTAATAACCAAATCTTCCATCAGTAGCCTCAGGACTTTCTGCTTGAGGCAAATTATTAACTAAAGTTGTTGCCATAGTTAAAGCATTGACCATTCTACCTCTTGCAGCTCCTAGATGGTATGAAACACCTTTAAAGTCTATAGTTACTTTACTTGCGTTAAAGCATTCGCTTTCAACCTCATATCTTGCTCCACCATCGATTGTGTAACAATAATCACAACTGATTCTTTCGTATGGAAAAACATCCATACCAGAACCAGTCTCTTCATCACAAGTAAATATAATTTCTACATCCCCATGTTTTATTTCTGGATTCTCAACTAACAGTTTAGCAACTGCCATTATTTCACTTATTCCAGCTTTATCATCAGCTCCTAATAACGTTGTTCCATCTGAAGTAAATATTGTTGAACCAATATAGTTTGACAGTTCTGGATTATCTTCTTTTTTTATAACACGGCTGCTAGATCCAAGAGTGATATCTCCACCATCATAGTTTTCAATAACCTGAGGCTTAACGCCATTACCTAGAACATCGTCAGCTGTATCAACATGAGCCATCAAGCCAATACAAGGTGCATTGTTTACATTTCCAGGAATACGAGCAACTAATACACCCTCTTTACCTACTGTAATATCTTTAATATTTAATTCTTCTAATTCTTTTTTTAATAAATTAATTAAGTCTAATTGGTTCTTAGTAGATGGATGTTGCTTCTCAACTAATTTATCATCACTCATTGTATCAATAACTGTATATCTCAAGAATCTTGATTGTAAATCACTTTTAACATTGCTAAACATGGTATTGCTCCTAAATTTTTTGTTCTATATTATTATTACATAAACTCATATAGAACACAATTATATCAAACAATATTAAAAAGAGTTTACACTTTAAAGAATATAATTATATTTTTTTAGCATAGGCTTTACCATATCAACTACTTGGTACAGTGAAAAAACACAAATCATTATACCCGTTACTATGGGGGATCGTTTCATAGTTTTTCCTACAGAAATCATACTGGCGGCTAAAGCATAAGAAACTTGAGGTTCTTTAGTTATTTCGTTAACCCATTGGGCAAAAACCTTTTGCGCTTCTCCCCCATACTTATAATATTGATACAAGCTTAGTACTGTGCATGAAAGAACTCCAGTAGCTACACTTATAGCGGAAGCCGCTGATACTTTACCCCAAAACATAGTTTTAGGCATACAAGAATATACAATTCCTGCAGAGAATAAAACAAAACTTCTTGTTACAAGCTTTCTTAAATCTTTTTGAAAAGCTACTTGTTGACTTGGAGGTACAGATCTACTCATTTCAGAAATATCTTTTGTTATTATACTTCGTGTTGTATTTAACCTCTCGTCAATTTTATATGCCTCTTCCTCAGGTAACAAAGATTTTGCTTGGTTTGCAATATCTTCTAAACTTTTATTATCTTCAACTGCTATACTATAATTAAACCTTAAATAGTCTCTTCCTGATTCTTCTTTTAATGCAGAAGCAACTACTTCTTCTCCTGTAACTGAACTTAAATCAAGGCCTCTGCTTGTGTCTTCAAAAAAAGGAGAGACAACATCTAACTGTTCATCAACAATTTTAGCTATTGAAGATATTAGCTTTTCATCACTTACTTTTTCATTTAATGTTCTATCTATAGCTAAAGAACACCCACTTAAAACAAAAGTTAAAATAACAACAATAGTAATACTAACCATATTTTTTATCTTTTTCACAACAGACTTTTTATAAACCATCCTAATCCTCCTAAAATTTTTTTATCTCTTTATATTTCACACAACTTATAACCCACAAGTAAAGAACCTCTTACTGATGGGAAACCATTAAAACTCTCTCGAAGTAATAAAAGGCTATCTTCGTACATACCATTTAAATTAAAAAATAGAATAGATGGTTCAATAAACCAGCTATCAAATACGTTGAAGGTATAGCCAAAAGAAACTTTATTTAAATATTGAATATTATCTAAAGGGGCATCGTATCCAAATAAGTATTGAATTTTAACAAGAGAAAAAGAAATGAATATACCATTAAAAAGTGGACGGTATAAAACATCAATAGAACCACCTAAACCTACTAAATCAATATTACTAGTAGTAGGAATTACTAGATTTATGGGTATCCTTAAAGACAAGTCTTCATCTATATTTAACCCCAAGGTTAGTTCGTTATAAACAACATTATCCTTAAAAGGATCTATATAGCACATATCAATTGCAACATCTAAGGAAGACTTGTTCTCACTGGCAAAACCCCCAATTGAGAGTAAAACCAAGAAACATAAAAAAACTATTCTCTTCATACTGTTCTCCTACAAACAAAGTAAAAGAGTAGCAGATATTTGAAAATAGCTTAAAATACTTAGGTAAAAATACTTATTTAATTAGACCTCAAAGTCTAAAGCATTAATAAATGCCTGTTGATCAACTTTGAAAAAATAGGTAGCGAATTCAAAAGACTCGAAACCAGAAATAAGAGTAAATCCTTTTTTATTTGTTGAAAGTTTTCCAAATTCAATTGAATCTATTCTACTAATATCTCTAGACCAAGCTAAAGAAGATTTTCCTTGTTGCTTTGAATATAGTAAAACCATTGAGTTATATACAACAAGTCTTCCTCTTATAAAATCTTTTTCATTCTTTAGTGGAACTTTTTCACATATTACAGAAAAATCAGGAGCTTTATTTAAAATCTTTCTAACAGCTTTCTTACTAACATAATATTCACTATATAAAAATATAAAGACAACTAGGAATAACAAGACAAAAAGCAACCAATAATTTAAAATGCCAATTACTGTGCGTGGAACAAAAACTAAAACAAAAAATATTACAATTATTAAAATTCTTAATACATGTTTCAAAATGTGGACTCCTTAACATAAAGATATTTTAGATTAATCTCTTTAGCAACTCATTTTTCTAATTAAAGTTTTTTATTGCTTTTAATATTAGTTTAACGTCATTATTAACTCATATCATAAATCAGTAAATAATAGTATAATAAAGCAATGATACTTGTTACACTAATATATAATTTAGGGAGGACTATATGAACAATGAACTACTTTTTACCCTTATAAATCAAAACAAATATACAGAAGCAAGAAAAACTCTTATTCAAATGCAAGCTGCAGATATTGCATTTTTATTTGAAAGTCTTAATGAGCACAATTTACTTGTAACTTTTAGAATTTTACCTAAAGATTTAGCTGCTAATGTTTTTCCTCATTTACCTCAAAACATTCAACAGTACATAATAGAATCTAGTAAAGACTCAGAAATACAATCAATAATTGGACAACTGTTTTTTGATGATGCAATTGACTTTATTGAAGAAATGCCTGCAAATGTAGTACAGAAAATTCTTACTAATACTAATGAAGAAACAAGAAAGTTAATAAACCAATTCCTCAACTATAATGAATATTCAGCTGGTAGCTTAATGACAATTGAGTATGTCAGCTTGAAAAAAGAAATGACTGTATCTGAGGCTATTCAGCTTATTAAAAAAACTGCTATTGATAAAGAAACTATCGATACTTGCTATGTACTTGATAACAAAAGAATCCTTGTTGGATCTCTTACCTTAAGAAAATTAATACTAAGTGAAGAATCAGCACTCATTAAAGATATTATGAGAACTGATATTAATTCACTAAATACTAATGACGACCAAGAAGTTGTAGCTTCATTATTTAAAAAATACGACTATGTAGTTATGCCAGTTGTTGATAGTGAACAACGTTTAGTAGGTATTGTTACAGTTGATGATGTTATTGATGCTATTGTACAAGAAAATACTGAAGACCTTCAAAAAATGGCGGCGATGTATCCTTCGGAAAAAAAGTATCTAACAACAAAAGCAATTACTTTAGCAAAGCATAGGCTTCCTTGGCTATTGTTCTTAATGATCTCAGCGACATTTACTGGTGGAATTATTCGTCAATATGAAAACGCACTTCAGTCAGTAATGATTTTAGCATCTTTTATTCCTATGTTAATGGATACGGGGGGAAATGCTGGTTCTCAAGCAGCTACTTTAGTTATTAGAGGAATGGCTTTAGAAGAAATAAAAACTGGAGACATATTCAAAATATTATGGAAAGAACTACAAGTAAGTTTTTTAATAGGTTCTGCCCTAGCAATTGTTAATTTTATTAGAATTTATTTCTTTGATGATGTTGGACTTGCAGTAGCCACAACAGTTTGTATCACCTTATTTTTTACAGTAATGTTAGCTAAAAACATTGGAGGAATTTTACCTGTTATTGCTAAAAAGCTAAAATTAGACCCAGCAATTATGGCTAGCCCAATTATTACAACTGTAGTAGATGCAGGAGCTCTTATTCTGTATTTCAAAACAGCTTCGTTCTTATTAAACATTTAACAATTCAACAAAAACAATTTTACAAGTTTAATTATTCACACCTTTCTAATAAATCTATCACCATATCTTTAAACACTCTTTCTATTTAAAAGGGTGTTTTTAGCTATACGTAATTTTTATAAAAAATAAATATTAAAGCAATGTTACTTAATTTTTCATATACCAAAATAGGAGGCTTATATGAGAAAATTACATGCTTTTACAATATTTGTTCTTTTGATTGCTTTTAGCTTTACAAGTTGTGAAGAAACCCAAACAACATCGTCAATAGTGCTAAAGCTTACACAAGAAGTAAACAATTCCTCTAGGTCAATCTTTCCTGAAGATACCCCATTGGATGTAACTCAATACTCAATTACAGGAAATGGCCCAACAGAAAAGGACTACTTCAACGTTAATACAAAAGATAACAAGACTACAATAGAAGGGTTGTCTGTTGGAAAGTGGGATTTGTTTGCAGTTGGAAAAAACATTGATGGGTTATTACTAGTAAGTGGTTCCACTGAAATAGAAGTAAACCAAAATCAAGCAACAGCTGAAATAGAACTAAACAAACTTGTTGGAAATGGAAACATAAAAATTACTTTTATGTGGAATTCAGAATTAACTACTAACCCAAAACTAGAGTTAGAATTATGTAGTTATGATAGTAAAAAAACAAAGGTAAAACCAACAACAATAGACTACTCTCAAGGTATAGCTACATTTGAAACAGTAGCCAAAGCTAATTCATATACATTTAAAGCTAAGCTATATGAAGGTGATGTACTTCTTGCTGGATGCAATGAGGCAATTAGAGTCGTGATGAATAAAACAAGTGAAGGTGTTGTTCATTTTAATATAAACGATACTGCCCCACACGTTGGTGATGTCCCAATTACTATAAACAATAAAATGGGTGTTCCTATTACTTGTCACATAGAGGATATCGCTCCAACTGTCGCTTTTAACCAAGAAATTTTCCCTACTTTAAAAGAAGAAAGCAACTTACCTTTAAATGATTTTTCAATTGAATGGTACCTAGATGGAGCTCTTATAGGAAGTGGTATTAATTGCAGCTTTAAGCCTAAAATCGGGTTTCATCGTCTAGATGTCATAGTAAACAATGGGTCAATTGGCGGTACAAGTTCAGCTTATAAAGAATTTGAAGTTAAAGTTAATGCACCAGCTTATATTCCAAAAGTTGTCTCTTCAATCAACAATGGGGATAACGGCTTTTATGCAGGTGCTAATATGCACGTATGCTTTTTACCAGATAAAAAAATAATTTCATACTGTGGAGAAACTCATACTCTACAAATATGTAGATTGATAAACAATTCAATTGAAGTAATAAAAACATATAATAACTCATACGATATGCCCTTATCTAATGTTATTGATATGAAAGTTGATGAAACAAGAAATAGAGTCTTTATTTCAGAACAAAGCACTAACACTATTACAATTTATGATTATGCATATAATAAATTAACAAAATATTACAGCGATTCAAGATATGACCAGTATGCTCGTCATTTTGGACATATATTTTTACGACCAAAAGATTTTCTTATATTTGATCATATAGGTGACTCTTATAGAGAATATAAAATTGAACCCGATCTTAATGATACTTTTTTTTCAATAGCCATGGTCCAAAAACCTGATGATATTAACTATCATTGCTCAAAAGGATTAATGAGTCCTAATCTTGATTCTGTAGCTTTTGCAAGTGATACTGGTTACATTTCTCTGGCATATAACAAACCTGGATTTAACAATTGTCTTCTTAGACCAACAGCTCCCTTGCAATATAATCCTAAAGAAATTTTAGTAGCTGGTGCTTTAGATTGGGATACTTTTATTGCTGGAGCCCATAACAGGATTATAGTCGGCTCATTAATAGATGACGGAACAAATTACTCTAGCACCCTAGCAGAAAAAAAGACATATCTTAGTGCCTCTAATAAACTGCCTGCTTTTAGTGAAGTGTGTAACTTTATATATTATTTAGGATACGATAATTTAAATAACTTGAACACTCTCGAAAAAGTTTATGCTCTTTGCAAAGGTTCAAATTCTTTATTGGTGTTTAATGTAGATAGGGACACTTTCAACTTAACATACATTGGGAAAGAAGATTTATTTGATTTTAGTCCTACTAATGGGGTTTTATCAAAAGACAATAAAACTTTAATTCTCACTGGAGAAAATGAAAAATGCATTAAAATATGTAAAATTCATCAGTAGTTAAAATTCCTCTTAGCTAAAACTAAGAGGATAATTTTAATTTTCTTCAAACATATTCATTAGTAATTTAGCACTCATCATTTCTGGGTCTTGCATTGTTGATAATGTTTTTGCAAAATCTTGGAAATCGGCTATTGAGTCTAATAGCATTAATCTAGCAAAAGCTTCATGTTCACTTTTACATATTAAGCTAACTCTAGCTTGATCATCCTCGATTTTCATAATCTCTAGCATAATAATATTTGCATCTTTTCTAATCTGATAAACTGTATGTCGACTTTGAATGCTTGAAACGAAAAACCCTTCTTCAATAAATCCATCTAAAACTGTATTTGAAATAAAGGTTGCTGCTCTTCTTGAAGGGAAATCTAGTGAAATAGTTACTGTATCTGTATCATCACTAAGGGTTAGTTTCTTCTTATATCCCTTTCCTCCCTTAAACGAACGCACAAGCATGGGAGGAGCTACAACTGATGCAAATAGCATTGTCATTACAGCTACACCGAAAAGGTCGTTAGAGATGGCTCCTGAAGCTAGTCCTACACCAGCCACAATTAATGTGACCTCTCCTCTTGGTAGCATTCCACAACCAATCCTATATGCTCCTTTTAAGTTGAATCCAACTAAAAGAGCTGGAGCACCACAACCAATTAATTTTCCTACAAAAGAAATTATAGAAAAAAGTATAGCAAAAACAAAAACGCTTCTTAAAGCTGAGAAATTAACCATCATTCCCATAACAGCAAAAAAGACAGGAACAAAAAAGTCACTGACCGATTTTATTCTGACACTAATTTCATGAGATACATCTGTTTGGCTTAATGCTAAACCAGTAATATAAGCTCCTATAATCATTGCCAAACCAGCCATTTCTGAAAAACCAGCTAATAGCATTGCAACACCAAAAGATACTTCACTTATTAAAGGTAAGGAATTTAATCTTTTCATTCCCTTTGTGAATTTTGGAGCAACTAAAATACCTATCACAGTACAAGCTATCCAAAAACCAACGGCCTTTAAAGCTACAAATCCTATAAGACTCCAATTGATATCGCTGCCTTCCATTTGAACTGTAGTAATTCCAACAACAACTGATAATAATATAATAGAAATAACATCGTCTAAAACTGCAGCACCCATTATAGTAACACCCTCTGGCGTTGCTATTTTTTTGGATTCACTTAAAATTCTAGCAGTAATTCCAATAGAAGTTGCTGTACAAACTGTACCTAAAAATAGAGCAGCTGGATCCATTAGTGAATCTACACCTGGATATAATAAAACTGTTATTCCTGCCCCTAAAAAGAAAGAAATAGTTGCTCCAATAATACCTACAACTGAAGCTTTACCACTAAACTTTATAAAAGTTTGTAAATCTGTTTCCAGCCCTGAATTAAAGAGCAAAAAAATAGACCCTATAGTAGATATACCATATAAAGCCGGCGAAACAGGAATTGTTGAATTAGGGACTAGCGGGAACAAGGGGCCAAAACTTCCTATAGAAATTGATCCTAATATATATGGCCCAATTAACATTCCAGCACACAATTCACCTAATACTTGAGGTTGTTTTAAGAAACGACTAAAAATATACCCCATAAACTTTGCTACAACTAGGATAACTCCAAATTGTAACATTAAGACCATCATTTCATCTGCCATTTTTCTCCTCTATATGTAAACAATTATATGCCAAAAACTGACAAAACTTCTTCTGGTGTATTTGCTGCTAAAATACTTTTTCTAGCATCTTCTGTTTTTACAATTCTACTTATTTCTGCTAAAAACTGTACATGTGGACCAATGTGATCACTTGGTGAAAGTGTCATTATAAAGATAGTACTTTGCTCTCCATCTAATGAGTGGAAATCTAATCCTTCTTTTTTTAATCCTATACAAGCGGTTAATTTTTTAACGGCTTTTGTTTTAGCATGCGGAATAGCTACACCAAACTGGATGCCTGTAGACATTTGCATTTCCCTAGCCATAACATCTTTATAAGCTAGTTCTGTATCTTCTAATAAGTTATTTTCATTTAAAAAAGACAATAGTTCTTTAATAACATCGTCTTTAGTATTACTTTCTAAATTAATTTTTATAACGTCGGCATTTAATATATTTTTTAATTTCATAACAATCCCTCCTTAGTTGAGAGTGAAATATTTTTAACTTTTATTAACACAATTAAGGTTTTGTTTATAATACCATTTTCGTCCATAAAGGTAAAGATAACATAATTTATTAAGCGTGTAAAAATAA
>CAZHNE010000023.1:0-4147 GCA_964533775.1 uncultured Spirochaetaceae bacterium
AGATCAACCCTTTCTTCATTTTTAACGCTTATTAGGCTCTTTCTAAGGTCATATGCTTGTTTTTTATAATCTTCTAATATATCGACTTTACTCTTTATTTTATCAGCTTTATTTGTAAGCCTCTCATATTCACCTTTAGCAATTTCATAAGTAGCTAATTCGTTTAAACAAAAAGAAAATGGCTTTTCTTTTACAAAAAGTGAAACAGATTCACCTAAGCTTTGATATTTTTTTGCTAGGTTTCTTTTGCCTTTTAATATTTCTTTCTCTTTAAATTCAATCAGTTTACTATTACTCTGCATCATAAGTACAATATAGCAAATAATTGTTTCCTTGACAAAGCTATTACTTCTTTTATATGCTCAAATAAATTGATAATGCAGGACTTTATAGTTTATCAGTTTCCCGAGTGTGACCGAAAGGTATCCTTGGAGCTAAGGTAGGTACCTTTTCCTAGCCTTAGTAACATACAGAATAAATGTATATTTATACTGCAAAAAAGGAACTACACTAAAACTCAATGAGTGTAGTAAATATCTTTAAGGAGATTTGCTCATGGATAATAGTAACAAGAGCACCCCTATCGAACAAGATGATGTACTAATTGGGAAAATTAAATTGCTTGCAGGAAAAACTGAAACAGATCCAAATCCTGAAGAATTAGAATCCCTAAAAAAACTCATCAAAAAGAATGTTCCATGGCGCTTACGTGGATACTTTATGGCTTACTTATTAAGAGAACTTACACTCTCCTCTACTAACAATAGAGCACAAAATCAAAGAAGTCAGAAAAGCCGCAACCCAAAGGTTAACAAACCTTTTGCAAAATCAAAAGCTGATAATTCAGCTATTCCCCAAAATAAAGAGGCTAGAAAACCTAGAACTAAGAAGCAACTTCCAGAAGGTGCTAAAACTCTTTATTTAAACATAGGTAAAATGAAAAAGTTATACACAAAAGAACTTTCTCTTTTACTTCAAGACAAGCTAAATATCACACGAGATGATATTTATAGTATTAGAGTTCATGATAAATATTCATTTATTACCATGGATGAAAAACATTGTGAAAAAGCAATTGAAGTTTTAAATGGCGTTGATATCAAAGGCCGCACAGCTTCTATTACTTATTCCAGAAAGAAAAAATAGAAATAGGAAATTGTTTTATGTTTGTTGATACCTTAATTGTTGGTCCATACCAGACAAATTGTTATATTTATGGAAATGAAGAGACTAAGAGTGCTTGGATTATAGACCCTGGTGCTGAAGCTGATAAAATCATATCTTCTTTGAAAAAAAGAGATGTTGAACCTGTATCAGTTTTATTAACTCATGGTCACTGGGATCACATTATGGGCTTACCTAAACTAATAGAAAATTACCCTTCCTTAGAAATCTTCATCGGCGATAAAGATTCTTGCTACCTTGGAAAAGAGGGCGAAGTTTTTATAAAAGAACATTGTTTCGATTTAACTTTCCTGCAGAGTTTTAAAGCTGAAATAAATAATTTACCCGAAGCTGATTATAAATTAAAAGGTGGGGAGTTTTTGGATGACTGTAAGTTAAAAGTTATTGCAACACCGGGACATTCTCCTGGCTGTGTTTGCTACTATAGTGAAGAAAATAATATATTATTTTCAGGCGACACTCTTTTTGCTAATAGCATAGGGCGTTGTGATCTAATTGGCGGCAACTATAAAGAAATGCAAGAAAGCTTAAAAACTCTCATGGAGTTAGATGAGGAGTCAATTGTTCTTCCAGGACACGGTCCAACAACTTCAATTAAACAGGAAAAAAATAATCCATATTTCTAAAAGTAATTAAAGGTTCACAAATTTGTGAACCTTTACTATTAGTTACGTCTAAATGTCTTTTTCTCTTGGCTTTTTTTGCACTCAACACAAACTACAGCATAAGGAATTGCTCGAAGTCTGTTTTCAGGGATTTCCTCTCCGCACTGAAAGCAATAACCATATTGCTTGTTATGAATTCTAGAAAGTGCGTTTTCAATTGCTTGCAATCTATTGTATTCATGAGCAGCCGTTATTTGCATTCTTTTAAAGGCTAGTTCATCATTTACAGAGTCAATGCTATCGTTAATACCTTTTGAGCCAATTAGTTCTTTAAAATCTGAATCTTTTTTAGCTAGTGTCTCAAGAATATTAACCTTTTGTTCTTTTAGCGCTGCCTTCATTTCATCTATGAATTCGCGTGTCATAACATACTCCTGTTCGTCCTGTCACCACGGTTAATTTTGTTATAGGTAAAATGCATAAAAACAAGATAGTAGTCAAGATATAAACAGAAAAAATAACACATATTTAACAAATTGACAAAAATTACACTTAACAAAAATTAAGTCAATACTAAGTTGTTATATAACTTTCATATAATTTCAACATTAGTGTCCTAATTATTTGTCTTTTGTAAATTCTTTGTAAAAGTTTTTAAGAATGACTAATAAAACTATTAAAACAAAGATTACAATAATAGCAACTATAGCTTGGTAAAGAACGCTTCCTTGATATACTAATGACAGTAAGGAAAAGCCTACTATAATACTAATTATTAGCATTACTAAAGATGCTATTATTTTTTTCTCTTGCTTGTTCATAAATTTAATTGTCGTTTAAAAAAGTTTTAATTTTATCTAAAAAGTCATCGAAGGAAGTTGCTAGTTCTAAAGACTTTTCGCTTTCTAAAATTGAAGAAGGAGCTCTAAATAAACACCCCGCATCGGCTTTATGAATCATAGATAAGTCATTGTAAGAGTCTCCTGCAGCAAATACTTTAAAGTTTAAGCCTTGAAAAGCTTCTACTGCTTTTCTTTTACCGTCTTGTGCTCTCAATTTATAATCAACAATATTACCTTCCCTATCAACAACTAAACTATTACAGAAAATTGTAGGATAATCTAATTGTTTCATTAACGGAGCCGCAAACTCAGAAAAAGTATCGCTAAGAATAACAACTTGGGTTAATTCTCTTAGGTTGTCTAAAAACTCTTTTGCCCCTTCTAATGGTTTTACTTTACTAATAGTATTTTGTATATCTTCAAGTTTTAAATTGTGTTCTTTTAAAATGTTTAATCTATACTTCATCAGCTTATCATAATCAGGTTCATCTCTAGTTGTTAGTTTTAACTTTTCAATCCCTGTCTCTTCACTAAAAGCAATCCAAATCTCAGGCACTAAAACCCCTTCTAAATCAAGACATACAATGTTCATATTTTTTCCTTAAATATTGTTTTATGTATTTTTATCAATAATTCTGTATAAATTCAAGCCTAGAGAAGATTGCCTTTTTTAAAAACTAAATAAAAGGCAAATCACTAGAAAATGAAGAAGCAATACAATCTAAATTATTTTACCAGGATTAAGAATTCCCTTTGGATCAAATACTTTTTTTATACCCCTCATAAGAGATATTTGGCTTTCACCTAAAAGATCTAATAAATATTCTTTTTTATCTACACCAATACCATGCTCTCCACTAACAAGACCACCATACTCTGCAGCTTTTTTATACATTAAATCAAATGCTTCCCTTTTTTTAGATATCCATTGTTTTTCTTTAAGATTGTCTCTACAAAGGTAAATATGTAAGTTCCCGTCCCCTGCATGACCAAAGCTTGGAAGACGGAGTTGAAGGTTTTTTGAAACTTCATGGGTAAAGAGAATAAAGTCGGCTATCTTACTTCTTGGTACAACGACATCACACTCATCCATTTCTGTAGTTGAGTTCTTTATTGCCTCTAGGAAGGCTCCTCTTGCACTCCATACAGATTCCATCCTTTCTTCAGTATCGACAAGCAGAACGTCAAGGGCGCCCTCTTTAAGGCATAAGTCTGATACACTTGTCAACTCATGCTGCACTTGATCTTTCTCTCCATCAAAACTTAGTAAAAGGTAAGCTTGTGAGGCATGAGTGGGGAATTTTTTACCAAGGTAGTCTTCAGCATTTTCAATAGTGTCTTTAGACATGTATTCTATTGCTACAGGAAGAACTCTCGTTAATATTATTTTAGGCACTGTTGAAATAGCTTCTTCCATTGTAGAAAAAGGCACTAAAACACTAATAGTAGAACTAGGTTTAGGAACTATTTTCAGTATTGCTTCTACAATAATACCAAGAGTTCCTTCACTTCCAA
>CAZHNE010000023.1:4247-8066 GCA_964533775.1 uncultured Spirochaetaceae bacterium
ATTAAACCAACCGTTTTCCATCAAAGGTCTAGTACAAGCCATTCTTGCACCAAGGGCTTTACAAAGCTTCTCTACTAACTCAAGGTCTCCCTTTTTCTTTATTCCCCTACCACATGCAACAATTCTCTCTGCCTCACATATATCAACCTCAATCCTTTTTTCAACTATATTTTTAATCTTTGCACGGCTTACTAATTTAGAGGGATCAATTATTAATTTTTCTACTGCTTTATTTTCAACTTCTCGCCTCTCACCCTTATCAAAAATCTTATACCTTACAGTACAAAGTTGGGGTCTCTTATTAGGAGTTATAATTCTTGCCATGATATTACCGCCAAAAGCTGGACGGATTTGAATTAGGTCTGTATTTTCTTTCATTTCAAGTGCTGTACAGTCTGCAGTTAAACCTGTATTAAATCTTGCAGCAACTCTTGGAGCAAGAGCTCTTCCTATATTAGTAGCACCAACTAAGATAGAACTAGGGTTATACCTTTTGATAAAATCCTCAAATACTGCTGTATAAGGTTCAATTAAAAAGTGCTCTAAGCTTTCATCCTCGTAGTAAAAGACCTTATCTGCTCCATAAGAAAATAGTTCTTCTGTTTTTTGAGGTATTTTATTTCCTATAATAAGAGCATAAACTGGGTGATTAATTACACTAGCTAGTTTAGATGCTTTATTAAGAAGTTCAAATGTAACATTATGAATTTTTCCTTTTGAGTGTTCTACAAATACAAGAATACCCTTAAAGAGGGATTTATCTAAAGTACCCCTTTCCTCTTCTATAAATTCAATAGCTCCATTTGAGGCTTTTATACAAATTTTACAAACCTTACATCCAGAGCCTATTTCTAAGGTGTTATTCTCGTAAGTAATTTGATTAAATGGGCAAATTTTAATTAACTTTTTCCCCATTTTTTCATCTATTTTTTCATTATGGATTTTAAATCCCATAGCTCTTTCCCTTATACAAGAAACTTCTTAGTAACAAGAAGGTCATAAATTTTTGAACTGAGAGAAAGAGCCTCTCCTTCAAACTTATATCTATCAGCTGTTTTATCAGGTGGGAATATTTTTTCTACTCTAGTAGCTGATCCATCTAATCCATAATTTGATGGATCTTTATCTTCCATATCTTCTAAACTTAAGGAATATATATCCATAGGCTCCTTCAATCTTTTATAGGACGGAAGTCGGGGAGTATTAATTTCATTATCTAAGTTTATTACACATGGAATTTGAATTTCTTGCGTTATAAACAAATTCTCTTGGTTGTAATCTGCTTCAATAGAGAGAGAATCTTTTACTCTAATAGAAACAACATTACTTAAACTAGGTAAGTTAAGCGCTTCTGCTAACTCTACCCCTACTTGTGCAGTATCTCCATCAGTTGTTTGTTTACCACAAAAGATTAAATCATATTTTCCGCACTTTCTAATAGCTTGAGAGAGAGCATAACTAGTTGCGAGAACATCAGAACCAGCAAAAGCTATATCGCTAAGAACAAAGCCGTAATCACATCCTAGTGCAATAGACTCTTTAATTGCCTCTTTTGCCTGTGGAGGTCCCATTGTTAAAGTAACAACCTTTCCACCAAACTTTTCTCTTAACCTTAATGCTGCTTCTATTGCAAACAAATCATAAGGGTTTATTTTATTATTATCCTTTGTTCTAATAAGGGTTCCATTAATAGGATCGACCTCTACATTAGTAGAACCAGGAACTTGTTTTATACAAACTATAATATTCAACTACATCCTCCATTAACACCTGTGTGAGAGAAAAGGTTGTTAAACCTAAAAAGGCATACCAAACCGTTCAAATAATTATACTATACATTCCTATATTGTCAATTTTTTTCACAAATTTTAGCATCTTATTGTTATAAATTTTCTATACGGGGTTACAGGTTTACAAGCATTCTCACTTTTAATGAAAATTATTTTCATATGATTGAATAACTATGGTATAATGCCATGTATGATTAATAACAAAAATTATTTATTAGAAAGATTAACTAAAAGTAAAACTCCTTCAGAAGCAAAAATTGCAAAGTACATTCTTTCGCATAAAAAAGAAGTTTTAAACATGACTATTCTTGAGTTAGCTCAAGCGGCTAACACAAGTACTGCTACAATAATAAGATTTTGTAAAAGGTTAGATTTAAAGGGTTATCCCGATTTAAAAATAGTACTTGCACAACAAGTGTTTTCACTGGAAAACAAGTATGAGAATCAAGATATAACAACTCTAGATTTTTCTAAAAAATCATCAATAAAAGATATCTCAGAAAACATACTTCAAGTTACTAAAACCGCTATAAGTAACTTAACTAATACTATAGACCCCGCTGCATTAGAAAAAGTAATTAAAAAAATAAAGGATTGTAGATCAGTACAAATTCTTGGAACTGGTGCTTCAGGAATAGTAGGCAAAGATTTACATCAAAAGCTCTGTAGGCTTGGTTATCTATCAATTTTTAATGAAGATACTGAACTGCAAACAATATCTGCTTGTTCATCTACAGAAGAAGATGTTATTTTTGCTATTTCTTATTCAGGGGAACACAGAGCAATTATAAAAGCTGCTACTGAAGCTAGAAAAAATAATTCCTTTATAATTGCTATTACTAGATTTAAGAAAACTGAAATTACTAAGTTAGCAGATATATGTCTTTATGTTCCAGATGTTGAATCTCTTTATAGAGAGGGAGCTTCTTTATCTAGAATTAGCCAGTTGTTAATTGTTGATATTTTATATCAAAGTTTAATAACAAGTGATTATGATAAATCTTTTGAACTACTTCATAGAACTTGGGAGTCGATAGATCACAAACTTACTTTTTAGTATATTTTAAAATTGACATATCACTATAAGCTTCAAACCCTAATTTTAAATACATTTTTAAAGCTACAGAGCCTCCTTCTCCCCAAAGAAAATATGTTTCTTTACAACCCATTTTCTTTTGTGCCTCCATGACCCTTACTGTTAAATTTAGTCCAATCTTTCTTTTTCTAAATTCTGAAAGCACGGCTATTGGACCAAATCTTCCTTTATCATCCCCCACAATTCCATAGCCTGCAAACCCCACAGCCACTCTGTCCACCACAGCAATATACCCTAGTTTGCTACTATCATTAGCATAGTAGGCTTTTATAAAAGCTTCTTTCCACTCTGGATGATTAGCAGAAGATAATATTTTCATTACATCAGAAAAAAAACAGCCTTCAAATGGAATAATACTGTATTCTTTAGCTGCTACAGTGTCGTAATAGTCACTTTTTTTAAAACCAGATAAACTTCGTTTCATTGAACAAGCTCTGTTTATTTCTTTGAAACCGTGTGCTTTAAAAAAGGCTTCTCCTTCTGGATATTTCTCTCCATCTAAGCCAGGAACTAGGTATCCTTTAGGGAAACCAGAAAAATATACATTATCACTGTCTTTAATAATTTTCTCTAAAAGGGCAGTTCCAATTCTTTGTCTTCTGAACTCCTCTGCAACCCCAATAAAGTGAAGATAAGAGCTTTTCTCCTGGGCCACTAATGTGGTAGCAGCTAGTCCAACAGGAAAGTTATCAACTAAGGCTATATAACAATGAGTTTCTTCTTTGTCCCCAAAAAAGGCAAGAAACAGCTTGTTAAAATTTTTAACAGAAAGAGCATATTCTCTAAAAAGGCTATTAAACAACCGTAAAAAATGACTATATTCCCTTGCTTGAGTTACTTTAATTATTTTCATAAACATATCCTTTTATTACTTTTCTGGTGGTAAAAAACACACTCCTCTTAGTGCTAAAGAGTTGAAGTCCTTCACAGGAG
>CAZHNE010000023.1:8166-12154 GCA_964533775.1 uncultured Spirochaetaceae bacterium
TTAGAATCTCTTATAAAACCTGTTCCCAGTCCTGTTCCAATTCCTATACAGTAAACACTCTTAAACCCTTTAGCCTCATCAAATAAAAAAGCTCCCATAGCACTAGCGTGCAAGTCAGAATGAAAATTGATGTCCTTAATAGAAGTTATTTCTTGTATTATTGGTTTTAAAGGTAAGTTTTGAATGCTAAGGAATTTGTGCTTCATTAGGGAGCAACATTTTATATAGTCAAAAGGACCTGGAACATCAAAACGTATTCGAGTAATTACTAAACCTTTTTCTTTAGCTTTCTCGCCCATTAAGTTAAGCACAACTTTTAGTTGCGCTAATACTTTACTCCTACTTTGAGTTGAACATGAAGGGATCTCTATAAAAGACCCCTCATGTATAACACCTTCAAAGCTAACTAATGCCGCTTTATAATAAGTTCCTCCTGCATCTACTGCAAGAATTGCTTTATTGTTACTGCTCATTATTTTAACTGTGTTTTGTGAATTGAAACTGGATGGTCGCTCAAGTTAACAATTCTATATTTACCAATATTAGCTGGTAAAACAATAACATCTCTATAAACCATTTCAAAAGAATATTTACTATTCTCTAGAGACTCAACTCTTACCCTCTCTCCATCAACTAAAGCTAAAACATTAAACTGATCGTTAGTGTTTTGAATAACTTCATCCTCAAAGTCTAATCTTCTAAGTGAAAAATAAAGTAAATCGTGCTCACCAACAATTTTTTCTTGCCAGTTTTCGCCTTTATCAACTACCCTTGGCTCTTGTACTAAATTTTCCATTACCCAAGAAGTTGTTCTCTCTTGATCAAGTACTTTTTCTCCGTGATAAGAGTGTATTGGCCGTGGTGTTCCATCTAAGTCTTTTCTTAAAAAGTCATACATCTTAAATGTATAAGAGCCAACTGTTAAACTACCAATTTCTAGTACAACTTGGTTTCTTCCAGATGAGTGTATAGTTCCAGAAGGTATAAGAAATTGCTTTCCAGGGGTTGATTCAACTGCGTTTATATACCTGTCGTAATCAATTTTCTTTTGGGTTTTCTCACTTTCCTTAACCTTGTCTATAAACTCTTGAGGGTTAGAGCCTTCTTTAAATCCTAAATAAGTCTTAGCGCCCATAGCGGCTTCTACAACGTAGTAACTCTCATCTTGCCTTCCTAACTCATCAAAATGCTCTTTGATATATTCTTCACCTGGGTGACACTGAATAGACATACTACCATTACTGTGAATTGTATCATCGTAGTTAAATCTAACAGGGAAATATCTTCCAAACTTTTCAACACTCTTCTTTCCTAAAAGAGGAATACTTTCCATTCTAATAAATGTGTAAAATGGTATATCAAGTAAACTTTCATCTGCTTTTATAACAATACTTACTTCAGATGGAATAAGATCAAATACCCAAGCACAGTTTTTCATTTCTTTTGGAAGATTTCTTAGGCGCATTGTTGAATAACCGCCCCAAACCCCCTCACAGTACACAGGTTTACATCTAAAGGGTTGTTTTACTACTGCATTACATACCTTTTTAAAATCTTTAAAAGAAATCATTTTTAAATTATCATTGTCACTAGCAGATATATACCAACTAATTGCCTCTTCATCTATTAACTCAGTTTTATGTCTTAAGGCTATTTCAAAATCGACATAATAAGCTCTTCTCATTGTTTGTCTATAATTTCTTGTTTCACAGTCTCCCACATTTTTAACTTCCCCTCTTTTATATCGGAGAACTACATCTTTTGGGATGACATCCATATAATAAACAATGTCAGAGATCTCTCTTATTTTCTTTGTTGTTGCAAAGCAACCATAAATAATAATTATAGAATCTTTACTCTTTTTTACTTTTGAAACTAATTCTTTTGTTTTATCTTTATCAAAGAATACAGTTTCATCGTCTTTACACAACTTTGCATATAAGTTTACAGGATCTTTTACAGGATCATTGCTTAAAATATCACTAAATTGTTTTTCTAAGAAAAGAGAATCATTAAAACATTCTTCAGCATTAATAATTTCACTATCTAATCCATAATTTTGATATAGATTCCTATTTACAAGATTAACAAGTGGATTATATAAAGAGGTTGGATATCCAGAAATAATAACAACACACCTATCATTGTTTTTCTTATGTTTTACAATTTGCTCAACAATACTATTTGAAACATTAAAGTTTCCCTCTGCCACACTAACTTCATCCCCATGTGATAATACTGGTTCGTTTATAGCGGACCAGTCATCATATGGATACGGATTAAACATAAAGCTCATTTAATTTTCTCCTAAATTCTGAACATAATAAAAACTAAAATTACAAAGTTTACATAAACTTTCTAATTGTTTAATATAATCACCTTCAACTACAACAAAGTGTTGAGTTGTACCTATTGAGAGCAGTTTCTCAAAAAACATATTTATATCGCCATCAACTGTAAATTCAGAGTGAGTATACCCTTGAATTCTATGCGGACCATGGATTGATTTCACCTTAGAGGCTACTACCTTTATATTGTCTCCAATTTGAGATGTATGAATCATTGTCATATCTCCAGGTGGTATTCTAAGCCATGCAAACGGAGCTCCTGCATACTTATAATCTGTTTTAGCAAATCTCTTATCAATCGCTATTTTTACATAAGGGGTGCTCTCTTGTGAGTTATAGTCATTTGGACCAGCATGGCCTCCACAAAAGAGATTTCTTGATTTATCAATATAAAATGGCTCTACTACATTAACTTGTTTAGCAGAAAGCAGTTTTAATATATATGTTGAAAGAGCTAGGCCTAAGTCTCCTTCAGGGCAGATAAATCTTAAGTTTTCATTTATAGATTCGGGGTAAAAGCCTGGTCTTAAGCCTATAGTTTCAAACAGTCTTGTACTAACATCATTAAAAGTCATTCCATCAAGATTGTATTTATCTAATAGCTTTTCTATAGCAAGTGAATACCTAGCTGAGGCTTCAAACTTGTACTCTTCAATTTCACCATCCACTTTATACTTTTCTTTCAGAGAAGCTACATAAGTGGTTACTTCTTCATCCCCTATCTCTTCTGCGATTTCCTTAAGCTCTTCGTATGAGTAAAAACTTACCTTTGGCCCATTTTCAAAAATACGATATGGGTTAAAATAAGTATTCCACATTATTTCATTAAAGGCTGGCATAACACAGATGTGAGACTCTCTTAATATGTTTGCTGTTTTACAAACATTTGCATATTCAATTATAGTGCCTAAGGCTTCATTTATAGTACCTACAACTACCTTAGCTTCTTTTTTCATCTTATATATTGATCCAGATCCTACAAGAGCACCAACTAATCCACCATCAGTTAAAAACTGAATAAAGTCATTGTCGTCACTACAATCTTCATAGGAAATTGATTCTTTAGCAGGGTAATAATAAATTAATGGAATTTTGGGATTTACATCTCGAAGAAACTTTATCCAAACATCATCTTCTGCCCATGAATGAAACATGCATAATATACAATCAACCTCTTCACTTTGAAATAAAGTTAATGCTTTTTTCATATCTTCATCACTAAAGATTTCACCAGGGTTAACAATATCAACTTTACTCTTTAATCTTTTTTCAATGCTTAAAGTTTCTTTTTTAACTCTTTCTAAATAGGTGCCATCTTCCATCCCCTTACCTAAGGGAATAAATCTTTTACTACCTATAAAAAAAAGACCTACTTTACTTTTTCTTCTTTTAAGAGAAACGTCCATTATAAATCCTTTGAAAGCAACTTTTCTATTGTTGAAATACTTTCCATTAAAACTCTTGGTAGGTGGAACATGCCTTTCCACTTACCGCCTTTCATTGTCTTTGCTAAACTACCGTCTCTTTCAAGATAGCCAAACCATTCTCCGTTAACTCTGTCGTTAAAATGCTCAAATGACCATTTATGAACTTTTTCGTACCACTTAAAAAGCTCTTCTTTTTCTGTAAGTGAATAAAGA
>CAZHNE010000023.1:12254-16189 GCA_964533775.1 uncultured Spirochaetaceae bacterium
GGGCACAAGAGTCTGTTTTCCATGCAATTGTACTCTTTGCCATCTAAAGAAACTCTTTCAAACACAATTTTTCTCTCTACATCGATGTGTTTATTAACTATTAAATCTGTCTCTCTTTGAATTATTTCTTCATAAAACGGATCATCATCAAACTGTTTTAAAACTTGTGCAAGATTAACCTGTATCATTGAAAAGCCAAAAGCATGTAGGCTTCTACTGTTTTTTACAGCTTTATTATACTGTCCCTTTGGGTTATCTTTTCTTTCTTGAATTCTCTTATAAATCTCTTTTGATAATTCTAGATACTTTTCTTCTTTAGTTGCATGAGCATATTCTGCTAATGCCATACAAACAAAACAATCTGAATAAATGTTGTAAGGTTCTACAAGTGGGTTACCATAATTATCAACTGAAAAGTAAAAGTCTCCATTAGGGGAGCGAGAGTATTTTAAAATAAAATCTACTGCTAATTTAGCTGCATCTAAAAGATATTTATAACTCTCGCCATACCTATTGTAGATATGAGAAAAGCACCAAATCTCTCTTGCCTGCATCCAGGTAAACTTGTCAGTATCATATACTTTTCCATCCCTATCTAAGCAAGTATGGTAACCACCATTTTCCCAATCAAGAGAATTGTTGTACCAAAAAGGAATTACTCCATCGAACAAACAATTTTTGTAAATTGCTAAATTATTTTCTAAAATATTAATTTTCTTATTCATAGATCCTTTATCCTTTTACAGCACCTGCTGTCATTCCTCTGATAAAGTAATTTGACATAAACAAATATACTACTATCATTGGAATAATTGCGATTGTTAGTGCAGTAAAGACTAAATCCCATGCTATTTGATATTGTCCAAAAAAGCTTGATACTCCTAGAGGAACTGTTCTCTTATTATCACTTGAGATAATTACCATAGGGAAAAAGAAATCATTCCATATTGGTACAACATTATATATTGTTACTAAAGCGATCGATGGCATCGAAAGGGGTATTATCACATTACGATAAATAGAAAGCTCATTACACCCATCAATTCTAGCAGCATACTCAAGATCTTTTGGTATGCTTCTCATTGTTCCACCTAAAATGAATACAGTCGAAGGAAGACTCATTGCTGTAAAAATAAGTATTAACCCCCAGCGGTTGTCTATTAGACTGAGATTCTTTAAAAGTAAGAAAAGCGGAATAATTGCTGCTTTCAAAGGCAAGACTAGCCCTGAAAGAAATATTAAATATACTGGCATTCTCATTTTATATTTATAACGCGCAATCCCGTTCGCTGCCATCGACCCAAATAAAATAACACATATAATTGAAACAACAGTTGTTACAATACTGTTGATAAAATACATTGCAAATCCACCCTTTTTCCAAACAATGGCATAGTTTTCTACTTTCCACTCTTTTGGTAATGAAAATGGATTTTTAAAAATTTCACTTGTTGTTTTAAAAGATGATATAGCCATATTGAAAATTGGGAATATTATTGCTATTGCATAGAAAATCAACAATATTTCAAAGAATATATATAGTGATTTTTTTAATAATGAAGATTTACGAAACTTTAAATCTGTAATCACATCTCCACCTCCTTACTTTGGAAGAACAATATGTTAACTATAGAAAAGGTAAGACAAAGAAAGTAAATAATTACAGACAAGGCAGAGCCTATTCCAACAACTGGAACTGTCGAGGCCTGACTTCCAAATGCAGTTCTATAGAACAAAGTACTTAAAGTATCTGTTGCATAGTTTGGAGCACCATCTAAACCGGCTATGGTATAAACTTGCTCAAATACGTTTATACTTCCTACAAGGGTTAGAACTGTGATAACCATTATTGAAGGTATGATAAGTGGGAAAATTATCTTCCAGAAAATCTTCCACTCTGAAGTTCCCTCCAGATAAGCTTGTTCAATACAATCAAGAGGAACATTATCTATTGCAGCTAAAAAAACTAGAGTAGGAAAACCAATCCACCTCCATATATTCATAACAATAAGGGCAGCAGTTGCTGTACTTGGATCTCCTAACCAAGAATAGTATAAATGTGGTATTTTAAGCGCTTTAAACAGCTGAAAAAACAAACCAAATTGAGGATTATAGTAAAGCTTCCATAAAAAGCCTACTGCAACTATTGAAAGCAATACTGGCATAAAAAACAATCTTTTAAAAATTTCGCTACCTTTTATACGTCTACTTAGTAAGTAGCCAAAAAGTAGTCCTATTGAGTTTTGAACAAGCATTGAGGATACAAACCATTGTAAGTTATTTTTCAATGCATTTGGAAACCTTTCATTGTAAGGGAATTTTGTGAAAATACTTTTAAAGTTTTCTAATCCTACAAATACTTGTCTTTCAAAGCCGTCCCATGAAAACAGACTATTTATCATAGATGCAAACAAGGGATATATTATCACTGTGCATACTATAATAAATCCAGGTGCAACAAAGAAAATAATCCATGGAACTTGCGATTTCTTACTCATTAAATACTCCAAGATACTGCTTTTACCATTGCTGATAAAAGCAGTTAGTAATTCCAAGATCTATTTTTGGAATGGTTTATAATATGTTGCTACACCTTTTTGTATATCAGCACAAACTTCTTTACTTGTTAATTCACCTGAGAATAACCCTTGAACACCTGTTTGAAGTAGGGAAGAACCTGTTGGTTGTTCATATCTAAATCCTACAAGCATTACATAAGGAACTTTTACTAAACTAGGATCACTTACAACTTTCAAGAATTCATTCTTTGGTACTACATCTTTATGCTCAGTTTTAACACCAAGTTTATCGCTTAAGAATTGTTGAACTTCTTTTGTTGCAAGGAAGTTTACAAAATCAAGAGCTTCTTTTTGATATTTTGAACTCTTGTTTACACCGTAAGATCCGTCCATATAGAAAGCAATGTGCTTATCAGCACCTTTCTTTACTGGAGGACATACAAACATACCAAGATTTAAATCAGGATTTTGACTTAAGAAATAAGCCGCTTCCCAAATACCACCCATGAAATGGCCTGCCATTCCATTGATAAAGTACATTTGTTGAGCAACGTAGTCTATACTTTCAAAACCTTCTGGGAAGTAAGGGGTTAACGATTGTAATCTGTCTAAAGCAGCTACGTAACGGGGATCAGTAAAGTCAGTTTCACCTGCAGTAAGTTCATCAAAGAAATCATTTTTGTAAACATCAGAGCCAAGTAGTCCTACTAGTACTTCATTCATCCAACCGGCATAAGTTCCGTTTGAAAGTGGAGTAACTCCCGCTTTTTTACAAGCTGCTAAGTTTTTAACATATTCATTCCAAGTTTGTGGTTCTTTTAGACCAAGCTCATTATAAACATCTTTATTATAATAAATTACTAAAGATTGACTTGCATATGGCACACCATAAACTTTTCCATCATAAATACTTGTTCCACCTGCCAAAGATGCTGAATCAAAGTTAGCTAATCCTGGTAAGTTTTCTTCTGTTAAAGGAAGAAGATACCCAGGTTTTGCAAATTGCTCAAAGTTTCCGTAAGCCCTCAAGTGGATTACATCAGCTGCAGTTCCTCCTTTAAAGTTAGCAGCTAAAACAGTTTGATACTCTTCAGTTTTGTAAGGTCTATATGTAACATTAATATTTGGATTGTCTTTTTTATACATCGCTATTAATTCTTCATATATATCTACATCTTCTGTTCTCCAAGAGCTAAATGTTAAGTTAACTGTATCAGCTTTTGTAGTTTTAACCTCTCCTTCACCTCCTGCAAAGATCATTTGGGAAAAACCTATTGCTAAAATTAACATAACAATAATACCTTTTTTCTTCATAAAGACACCTCCTTGTGTATTTCATTTAAAGTTTATCACGAATTTTTCTATTGTCAACAAATTTCATCAACTTTTATATTTAATTGAAAAATATTTTCACTT
>CAZHNE010000023.1:16289-17384 GCA_964533775.1 uncultured Spirochaetaceae bacterium
ATATCTTTAAAGTATCTATAAGTTCCAACCTTTAAGTCTTCACAAGCTACTTCATCTACAACTAAAATTGCTTTTTTATGTAATTGTAAAGCACTGATAGTACATGCTTGAGAAACTGGCCCTTCAACAGCTAAACTAAGTGCTCTAGCCTTGTTGTGACCACTAACTAATACTATTACAGTTTTAGCACTAGTAACTGTTTCTACGCCAACAGTGAGTGCTGTAGTAGGTACTTTAGAAACGTCATTATCGAAGAATCTACTGTTTACAACAATTGTATCTTTAGTTAATGATTTAATTCTGGTTCGTGATGTGAGGGATGAGAAAGGTTCGTTAAAAGCAATATGTCCATCAACACCAATACCACCTAAAAATAGATCAACGCCACCATAACTTTTTATTTTTTCTTCATAGCGATTACATTCTTCTTCTAAGTCTTCAGCCATACCATTTAAAATGTTAACATTTTCTTTTTTAATATCAACATAGGAGAAGAACTTATCCCACATAAAATAATGGTAGCTTTGTGGATGATCTTTATCGAGTCCAACATATTCATCCATGTTAAAAGTAACTACATTTTCAAAAGAAACATATTTTTCATTATATAATCTAATCAACTCTTTATAAGTAGCTAAGGGAGTTGATCCTGTAGGAAGACCTAATACATATGGTTTTTCCTTAGTTGGGGCTGACTTGTTAATCTCATTTGCAATATATCTAGCTGCCCATGCTGATAAATCACTGTAATCTTTCTCAATTATTACTCTCATAAAATTCTCCTAAAGTTATAGTGCTTTAATTTAACCATAAAGAGAGAAAATAAACAATGTTAAATTTTTTTGTAAAGGAAAATATGGGTTTTGATTGTTTCAAAAAAAGAAACCAAGCAAAATTTTGAGTTTATACTTGGCTTACTTTAATCTGATATAATTTCATGAATAACAAACAATCTATAAATAAATATTAACTATGAGAAAATTTTGAGTTTACTCTCAATAGGTTAATTTCTAATTATGAATTAAATCAATTAACTTGTTAGTATTGTACCTTACAATGTAACATCTGTAAACATAAATTATTTTTTATTTTTTT
>CAZHNE010000024.1:0-17126 GCA_964533775.1 uncultured Spirochaetaceae bacterium
AAAAGACTCAAATGTTTCTTTATTTCTTTCCTTTAATATAGTTTAAAAAAGGTATATTAAATAAAGAATAAGAAACTAAACAAGTTCCTACTGCAATTATACTAATAAAAACAGCTAAAGCAAAGTTTTTTAAATTAGATCCATCAATATACCAAATAGGAGTAAGCTTTTTATATAAAACTAAAACAATTGTCATTGGGATATTAGCTAATAGAGTTCTGTAAGTTATATAAAGAGTATGTTTTAAGTTTATAAACTTTTTTAGTATGATGGTGTGTAAAATAAGAGAAAATAGGAAAGATATTGTATTAGCTATTGGAAGAGCAATGATACCTAACTTTTTAATTAATATAATAGATAGTATAACGTCTATAAAAGCTTGCATTGCAATTAATATAAAAGATAGTTTTGTTTTGTTTCTTGCAATTAAGGATCTATTAAGGAGTGCATGAAGGCCTATAACAGTTAGCCCAATTACTAAATAAAATGTTACTGATGCAGTTAAAAGCGTATCTTCAAAAGTAAATTTACCGTTTTGTAGTAGAACAGCAACGTATTCTTTACACAAAAACATTATTAATATAGTTGCTGGAATAAAAAGATTAATCATTCCATCTATTCCATATGCTAAATGCTCACTAAATTCTTTATCATCTTTTTTAGAATAGCTTGTAGCCAGTAGTGGAAATGCTACTGTTATAATACCCGTACTAATTATTCCATAAGGTGTTGAGAAAAATATCATAGAGTTTGAAAAAGCTGTTGCATTTCCAGTTGCTAAAGTTGTAGCAAGGTATGCTGAAAATTGCTGAGCGAATATAGTAGTAATAGCAGAAACTACAACAAATCCCCAAGTTTTCAATACATCTATAAAACTGGGATCGTTAAATGCAAAATTAAGTTTTGCTTTATATCCATTTTTATAAACGAAAATAAAGGTGAAAATAAACTGAATAATACTAGCTAATAGTACTCCATACCCCATAGCCATCGCATCAAACTTGTAATGAAAATTAGAAACAAAAACAATTAGGGTAACTGAGAAAAATAGTGGAGCAATTCCATAAGGTAAAAAATTCCTATCAACTTGTAAAATTGCAGCAAATACATTTGCAATTGAGATAAAAGCTAAAAAGGCAATAAAATAAGGTAATAGTTTTGCTCCTAAATCTAACTCAGGACCACTAAAATCACTTAAAAAAGAAAATATCTGTCTACTAAATAATAAAAAGATTATTATGATAAGGGAAAAAAGGATAAGTTGGAAACTAATCATTAAGCTTAAGAGTTTGTTTCTATAACTTTTATCAGAATTTTTAGAAAGAGAGGGAACAAATGCTGATGTAATAGCCCCTTCTGCAAAAATCTTTCTCAAATTATTTGGAAAATAAAAAGCTATGTTAATTACATCAGCAGTTGAAGTAGCTCCAAAAGCTGTTGCAATTACCCTAGCCTTAACAATTCCCAATAACCTACTCATTAATGTTAATAACATTAAAAGAGTTGAATCTTTCGACTTTTGCTTATTTTGCATAGAATCTTTCAATATATTCCTTTTTAAATTGTTTAAACCTATCTTCTTTAATAGCTTTTCTAGCTCGATCTAATAAATTGTAGAGATAAGTTAAGTTATGTTCAGTTGCTAACATACCACCAAGCATTTCATTTGTTTTAACCATATGATGCATATATCCTCTAGAATACTTTTGACATGCAGTACAAGGACAGTTTTCATCAACTGGACCATGATCAAACTTATGTATCGCTTTTTTAAGGGTAACAAGCCCATCATCACTAAATACAGCACCGTTTCTACCCATTCTTGTAGCTAATACGCAGTCAAATAAATCAATTCCATTTTCAATTGCATGTAATATATAATCAGGCGATCCTATTCCCATTACATATCTAGGTTTACTATCGTCTACAAATTCAGTTGTATGAGAAATATATTCATAAAAAACATCCTTTTCTTCTCCAACTGATAAACCACCAATTGCAATACCAGGAAAGTCTAAAGAAGAAATAAATTCAGCGCTTTCTTTTCTCAAGTCTTTATAAAAATTGCCTTGTACAATACCAAACATATGACCCTTAAAGCCTTCAAGATTATTACCATAATCTAGTGCTCTTTTAGCCCAGCTGTGTGTTGTGTGCATAGCTTCTTTAGCTGCTCTATAGGGAATGTCTGGTGGTGTACATACATCTAGTAACATACATATATCACTGCCTATACTTTTTTGTATATCAATTACTTTCTCTGGTGTGAAAATATGTTTAGAGCCATCAATATGAGATCTAAAGTGAACTCCGTTTTCTTTAATTTTTCTTAGTTTAGACAAAGAAAATACTTGAAAGCCACCACTATCTGTTAGTATATTACCTTTCCAGTTAGAAAAATTGTGTAATCCTCCAAAACTGTCTAATACTTCAGTCCCTGGTCTTAAATACAGATGATATGTATTACCTAAAATTAGATTGTATCCAATTTCTTTAACTTTATCATGGTACATACCTTTTACAGTACCTTGTGTTCCAACTGGCATAAATGCAGGTGTTTCAACAATTCCATGATCTAATTCGACTAAACCTAATCTAGCTTTAGTATCTTTATCTTGATGTAGTTTTGTAAATAACTTTTTCACAATTAATTCCTTTTTTCTCTATAAACTTAAATGAAGGTTAACTTTAAATCAACTATTAGAATGCGAAGAAAAACTTTTTATTCTGTTTAAGACTATCGGGATAAGCAAAATAACAATATATGGAATAGCCATTGCAATATATGGATGTATTATTGCTTGTTTTGATGTAAGTTGAAACAACATTTTAGCAACATAATATATTACAGCAACAATAATTGAATTGAATATCGAAAATAAGAAAACATTCTTCTTATCCCTATAATCGATACTACATGCAATAATTGCCATTATTAATGCAGTAAATGGTGCTAATAACCTATCTAGAAAGTCGGTGACATTTTCATACCATAATCTTAGATTAACTTTTTCTTGTATTTTTAAATACTGAATAGCACTGTTTAATAACATTGTTTGCATATCTGCAGATAGGTTTCTAAATAAGTTAGGTTCTAAATTTATTTTTGTATCTTCATACCTTTCTACTTGGCTAACTTCAATATTATTATTTTCAATATTACTAATTGTAGCTTTATTAAATGTCCAAAGAGTTTTTTCATCATTCCAAATAGCTTGTCTACTGTCAATTCTTTGAACTATTGTCCCTTTTTCATCTTTTTGAACAACAACAACATCGTATAAAGCTTTATCTTTTTCAATATAGCTGTTTGCAAAAATAACATTGTTATTTAGTGAATCTATTAACCCAATGTTTGAGTTGTCTAAATTATAATTTATATTAAAAACTTTGTTTTTCAGCTGTTGCCTGCTTATTCTCGATTCTAAAGCAATATTTTCGTTAAAAACAAAAGCTAAAAAAGAAATAAAAACCATTAATATTAGGATTAATTTGTAAATTTTTCTAGTTGAAACACCGCTTGATAAAACAGCAATAATTTCATTATTAGCATACATTTGAGATAAGAAGAACGTTATTGAAAAGAGTGAAGCTGGAGGTAAAACAATCATAATAGCTTCAGGGATATATTTAAATGTTATTAAAAATATATTATTAAAAGAAACTTCATTTTGAACATAAGAGTCTAAATTAGTAAATAAATCTACACTTAATAAAATTAGTGTTGTTAAAAAAATAGTAGTTAAAAATATTTGTAAAACATTCTTTAAAACGTATTTATTTAAAATTTTCACTAATTTCTCCATGCTCTGATAAGTATTAATGATGCAATTAATATAACTATATTAGGAGCCCACATTAAAAACAAAGGATTAAGTGGAAACTTAAAGGTTTGTAGTTGGGCGAAAAACAATAAATACCAATATATCACAGCAACAAACATTGAAATAGCAAATCCTACTAACCTACCATGCTTAAATTTTAAAAATGAAAGAGGTATTGTTATTAGTATTAAGAAAAAACAAGCAGCACTTAAAGCAAATTTTTTATTTAATTCAGCTCTAAAATATTGCAAGTAAAAATCAATTGGTCGGGTATTTATATTGGGATAGTAATTATATTCATCTACAAATGAATAGTTACTATCAACAGGTTGATCTGTAGCTGAATAAAAGGATTTTGCTAAATTTAACACAGTTTCTGATTTTTGCTGATTAGCATTTTGTGTGTTAGTTTTTAATATTTTCTTATTGCTATTAATTTTAGTAATTAAATCAACACTAGACAGGTTAGATGGTATATTAGCACTAACACTAGAGAGCGTATCAGAAAAATCAATATAGTAAGTAGCTTGCTTTGCGTTTGCTATTTGCCAGTGCTCGAGAGTGTTGTTGTTTGAAAATATTAGTTTAGGGTTACTTAAGTCTAATGAGTAAATTAAATTATCTACATCTAATATATTTAATACACCACTTTTTGAAGAGAGCAGGATTGATTCGTTTTTATCGTAAGATCTTAATATAATAATATCATCAATTTTATTGTCTTTAACTTGACCGTTAGTTATTAAAAAGTCATTAAAAACTTTGCTAGAATAGCTTTTAAGCTCTACTCCTGGAGTTTTAGTCACTAATTGGATGTACAGCTGCTTATACTGACTAGCACTGTAAGGCATTAATATATCAGCAATTAAAAAGCAAAATATTGATATGATTATAGAAAAAAAGATTATTGGTCGATAAATGTCACTCATTGAAAATCCTGAGCTTCTTAAAGCTAAGATTTCATTAGAAGACGTTAAATCTCCAATAACCATTGAAGCCCCACTAAGGGATGCAAAAGGAAATGTATAAAGTAAAAATTGAGGAATTGCTAATACTACTAAGTGTATCATCGTAAAGAAATCCACATTACTTAGTAGTATTTTTCTAGCTAAGACCAAAATTTGATTTATAAAGAATATAAAAAAGAAAAAAACAAAAGCAACTAAGAAGGAGAGAATATATTCTCGCCCTACAAATTTAAATAATTGTTTCTTTCTCATTCCTAAAGTCAAGTTTATACTCCAGTAGATCCAAATCCGCCTTCTCCACGATCAGTACTATCTAACTCTTCTACTCTGATAAAAGTTGTATTAACAACTGGTGCAATAACAAATTGTGCTATTCTATCCGTATCATTAATAACAAAGTCCTCTTTACCATGATTGATTAAGATGACTTTTACTTCTCCTCTGTAATCAGCGTCGATAGTTCCTGGAGAATTTAAAACAGTAACACCATTTTTAGCAGCAAGTCCACTTCTCGGTCTAACTTGTGCTTCAAAGCCGGGGGGTAAGCAAATTTTTAATCCTGTTGGAATTAATGCAAATTCCCCTGGTTTTAAAATAAAAGGCTTTGAGAGCCTTGCTGAAATATCAGATCCAGCACTCAAAGCGGTTGTTTGTTTAGGAAGAGAAGAACCCTTCTCTAATTTCACCTTTACAACAATATCAGACATTAGTTTTTATATTCCTTTTTTTTATAAGGTTTTCTGTCATTTCTATCATTTCGGTCGTTTCTATTGTTTTTATTGTTAGGTTTATTGTCAAAAGGTTTTTTTCCATTATCTTCATCTGGGAAAAGAGCATCAACGTAGGAAAGATTTAATCTACCTTGTCTATCAACTTCCATTAGTTTTACTGGAATTTCTTGACCAATAGTTAATACATCATCAACTGATTGAACACGTTCTTTACTTAGTTTTGAAATATGGCAAAGACCTTCTTTACCAGGTAAAATTTCAATAAATGCACCAAAGTCCATTATACGTTTAACAGTACCTTGATAAATTCTACCAGGTTCTGGTTCTTCAATAATAGATTTAACTAAGTCTTTTGCTTTTTGAGCAGAAGTACTGTTTTTACCATAAATAGTAACAGTCCCATCATCTGCAATATTAACTTCAGCACCAGTAGCTAGGGCAATACCTTTAATAGTTTTACCACCTGTACCAATAATAGCACCAATCTTTTCTTCATCAACTTTCATTGTTAAGATTTTTGGAGCATTTTCATTGATATCTTCTCTTGGTTTTGAAATTGATTGGTTCATAACATTTAAAATGTGTAGTCTACCATCTTTAGCTTGTTGTAAAGCTTTAGTCATGATTTCTGGAGTTACACCTGCAATTTTAATATCCATTTGGAATGCTGTAATACCATCTTCAGTACCAGTAACTTTAAAGTCCATATCACCTAAATGATCTTCTTCTCCTAAAATATCTGATAAAACAACATATTTAGAATAATCAGCACCAGAAGTGATTAGTCCCATAGCAATACCTGCAACAGGTTTTTTAATAGGAACACCAGCATCCATTAATGATAAACAACCACCACAAACAGAAGCCATTGAAGAGGATCCGTTAGATTCCATAATTTCAGATACAATTCTTATTGTATAAGGGAATTCTTCTTTACTAGGTAGCATGCCTTCTAAAGCTCTTTGAGCTAAGTGGCCATGACCTATTTCTCTTCTTCCTGTGCCAAGTCTTCCACACTCACCTACTGAATAAGGAGGGAAGTTATAATGTAACATAAAGGGTGAAAAAGATTTATCTCCGTCAATATTGTCAAACATTTGTTCATCACTAGAAGTACCTAATGTAGTTGTAGCAAGAGCTTGAGTTTCACCTCTTGTAAATAAAGCTGAACCGTGTGTTTTAGCTAATAAGCCTACTTCACAATCAATTTGTCTAATATCTGTTACTTTACGTCCGTCAGTTCTAACGCCTTCATCTAAAATTGATTTTCTTAAAATTTCATATTCTAAGTCATCAAATAATGATGATAGTTGAGAACTTCCTTTTTCTTGTTCTTCAATTTCTGTTGCAAACTTTTCTTTAACTTGTTCGTGAGCTTCTTTTAAAGCAGCCCCTCTTTCCATTTTACCTTTAACAAAAGATGCTTTTTCAATTAAAGGATATGCAAATTCTCTTACTGGTTCTAACCAAGTTAAATCTTCTTCTGGAACAAAAATTGGTAATTTTTCTTTTCCTGCTAATTTTTTAAGTTCTAATTGAGCTTTACATAATTCTTTAATTTGTGGATGAGCTTTAGCAATTGCTTCTAGCATATCTTCTTCACTAACTTCGTTAGCTCCACCTTCAACCATTGTTATTCCATCCATTGTACCAGCTACTATAATTTCTAGCTCACAATTTTCAATTTGTTGGAATGTTGGGTTAACAATATATTCATCACCTATTTTACCCATTCTTACAGCAGCAATTGGGCCATCGAATGGGATATCACTAATTGTTACTGCTGCAGAAGCTGCGTTAATAGCAATAATATCAGGAGTGTTAATTTGATCACTTGATAAAACAGTAGGAACTATTTGGATTTCACGACCAAAAGCCTTATCAAATAAAGGTCTCATAGGTCTATCAATAATTCTACTAACTAATATTTCTTTGTCTTTAGGGCGGGCTTCCCTTTTCAAATAGCCACCTGGTATTTTACCAGCTGCATAGTATTTTTCATTGTACTCAACTGATAGTGGTACGTAATCTAGAGGTTCGGTTGGTGCTCTACCACAACATACTGTTGCAATAACTGCACTACCTGCGTATTTTGCATAAACTGCGCCGCTAGTTTGCTTTGCAATTTTTCCTGTTTCAAAAACTAGGGAGTCTTCCCCAATTTGAACACTTACTTTTTTTGTTTCAAACATTTAATTATTCCTTGTTCTTCGTTCTTTCTAATAGTTCTTTTTATTTTGTTTCTTATCTTAGAAACTAGCCCTATTTTTTATATTATAATATTCACATTATTACTCATTTTTGCAAATGTTTCAATGTAACAATGTTAAAAAAAATTGGAGGAATGTTATATAACGTCCTCCAATTTCTAAATAATTTGTAAGAGTTTACTTTCTTAGTCCCAATTCCGCAATTAAAGCTCTATATTCTTCAATATTAGTATTCTTTAAATAACGTAGAAGTCTTCTTCTTTGTCCAACCATTTGTAATAGGCCACGTCTTGAAGCGTGATCTTTTGGGTTAGCTTTAAAGTGACCTTGTAAGCCATTAATCCTTGCTGTTAATAAAGCAACTTGTACGTGTGTACTTCCTGTGTTAGCTTCAGAATTGCCATGTTTAGCAATGATTTGAGCTTTTTCGTCTTTTGTGATCATTTAGATACCCTCTCTAGCTATTGCTAGAATCATATTTTTCGCAGATTTATTTGGACAAGGGGTTACGGTAAGCATTTTTGCCTCTATAGTTATAGAAACTAACTTCTTATCTTCAACCCAGAATCCTGTAAAATTACCACTACTTGGTAGTAGTTGTTTTACATCATCTGCTTTGATTAACAGTGAGTTACCAGAAAACTGGGAAGGCGTTAACCCCAAATCCAGCAAATACTCTCTGCCGAGTAATTTATGAACAACGTTCATTTTACCCTGTTTAACTAATTGCCTTATTCTAGAAGAACTAATTACTATATCGTCTTTATCGACGATAGAATTTGTAATAACTACCTCAGTATCTCTTGAATAAGAAGAAAGATGATCTTGTAATTGAAAAGCTTTTAAAGAAGCCTTTGGATTACCTAATTGAAAATCCTCTCCAACAATTAATTGTTTTATAGTTAAGTTTTTGCAAAGTATTTGTAAAAACTCATCTCCTGTAAGTCTACTGATTTTAGTAGAAAAGTCAATAATAACTTGTAGATCAAAACCTAATTCTTTAAATATTTTAGTTTTAAGATTTTCAGTTAGTAATGGCTTTTGAAATTTTTTTCTACCACTTGCCATTTTTGGATTAGAACTAAAGGTTAAAACAACCGAAAACATTGAACTATCAACAACTTTATTTATAATATCTAGGTGTCCTAGGTGAATTCCATCAAAAACGCCAATGCATAAAGCAATGTTTTTATTTGAATATTCATTATTGTCTGCAGTAAAGTCATCAAGTAGTATTGTTTTCATAAGCTAAGTCCTATCAAAGCATGGGTTAATTTGGCATAAAATTTTTGTTATTCTTTTATCTATATCAAGCTGTAAAACACATCTTAGTATATCATCTTTACTGTAAATGGCTGCATATTGTGCATTTTCTTTAACATCAATCTCTTTTAAAATAGAATACGAAGGTTTTTCTCCGTTGGCTAATTTAAAAAGGTGTTCATCCCCTATTTCATAAATAGAAATTGAATCTAATCTTTTCAAATAATCGTCTGTTTTATTAAGACCTTTATTAATTTCGTCCAATGTATCAGTAGAAACAGCTTCATCTAAACTATATGGTCCTATAGATGTTCTCACTAAATCTACTAAATGTCCTCTAGAGTTACAACTTAATGCTAAATCTCTTGCAATAGATCTAATATATGTGCCTTTAGAGACCTCTATTTTGCAAATTAAATCTCTATTATCATAGCTAATAATATCAAAATTATAAATATTTATTTTACGTTCAGGCATTTCAACATCTTGACCACTTCTAGCAAGTTTATAAGCTCTTTTTCCATTAATATGTATTGCTGAAAAGCTAGGTGGTGTTTGCATTATACTACCTAAAAAGTTGTTTTTTATAGATTTCTCTATGGATTCTAAACTAGGAGTAGGAGCTGTTGCAACAACTTCTCCTTCAATATCTAAAGTTGAAGTTTCTTCTCCAAATCTTATTGTAGCTATGTATGTTTTATCTAGGGATGAAAATAATTGATTTAATTTTGTTGTTGAACCTGTTAAGACTATCATTAAGCCATGTGCAAATTTATCAAGTGTTCCAGCATGTCCAACTTTTTTATGAACGTTTCTTTTAATAGAACCTAAAGATCTAAACGAAGTTACATCTTTAGGTTTATTAGTTAATATTATGTGAGAACTATTCTTCGTCATGAAATTTTAAAGAATCAATAATGTTATTTATGTTTTGAGCATCTTTGTAAGAGTTATCCGTTTTAAAAGTTAGTCTCGGTGTATTTTTTGTTCTTAAAAATTTCCCTACTCTACCTTGTATAAAAGGAGCAGCTTTTTGTAGTCCAGCTACACTCTTTTCTAAAGATTCATCATCAAGAACACTTGTGATATAAATAGTTGCATAAGCATTATCCGGAGACAAGCTTACTTTTGAAACTGAACATAAAGTACTTACGTCAGGGTGTTTTATCTCACCCTTGACGATTAATGTACTAACAGCTTCAGCAATTTTTGATTCAATTCTTTGTTGACTATATTTACTCATTCTTTAACCCATCTTCTAATTTTCTTGCAGTTTTCTTTTCTTCAACAACTTCTAGAATGTCACCAACTTTTAAGTCTTGGAAGTTTTCTAAGCCGATACCACATTCAAAGCCAGCAGCGACTTCTTTTGCATCGTCTTTAAATCTCTTAAGAGAAGAAAGTTTAATAAGTGTGTTACTTACTTGGATATTATCCCTAATTACTTTAACTAGGCTAGTTCTCTTAACTTTACCCTCAAGAACATAACAACCAGCAATAACGCCAATTTTTGGTACTTTAAAGGTATCTCTAACTTCAACTTTACCAATTTCAACTTCGGTAATAAGTGGGGAAAGCATTCCTTCCATTGCGTCTTTAACATCATCAACTGCATCGTAAATAATGTTATATTTTCTAATTTCTACTTTTTCATGTTCAGCTAAAGTTAATGCTCTAGGAGTTGGTCTAACGTTAAATCCAATTACTAAGGCAGATGATGCAGAAGCTAAAGTAATATCACTTTCAATAATTGCACCAGCACTTGCTCTAATAACATTAAGTTTAATTTCACTAGTTGATAAATCTTCTAATGAATTTTGTAATGCTTCTACAGAACCTTGTACGTCACCTTTAATAATAACATTTAAGCTTTCAATAGTTCCTTCTTGAACTTTATCGAATAGTGTATCAAGAGTAAATTTGTTAGCATTACTGCTTGCACCCATTCTTTGTAGTTCTTGACGTTTGTCACCTACTTGTCTAGCTTGCTTTTCACCTTCAGTTACTTGGAAAGGATCTCCTGCAGAAGGAATATTGGATAAACCAATAATTTCAACTGGTGTTGAAGGTCCTGCTTCAAGAATCTTATTCCCAGTATCATCAAACATAGCCCTTACTCTTCCTGGATAAATACCAGCAACGTAGTAATCGCCTTGTCTTAATGTACCTCTTTCAATTAGGACTGAAGCAACAGTTCCTCGACCTTGGTCAATTCTTGATTCAATAACTTTACCTTCAGCTCTACAATCTGGATTTGCTTTAAGTTCTAAGATTTCACTTTCTAGTAAAATTGTATCTAGAAGTTCATCAATTCCTTCTTTTTTAAGAGCAGAGATTTTACAATAAAGTGTTTGACCACCCCATTCTTCTGGCATTAAACCTAAGTCTGATAATTGTTGCATTACTCTATCAGGTTTTGCTTCTGGTAGGTCACATTTGTTGATCGCTACGATAATTGGAACTTTAGCGGCTTTAGCATGGTCAATAGCTTCTCTAGTTTGAGGCATGACACCATCGTTAGCTGCAACTACTAATACAACAATATCAGTAACTTGTGCACCACGAGATCTCATTAGTGTAAATGCTGCGTGACCTGGAGTATCTAAGAATACTACATCTCCGCCTTTTCCAACAGGTACTTTGTAAGCACCAATATGCTGGGTAATTCCACCAAATTCGCCAGCTACAACGTTAGTTGATCTAATTGCATCAAGTAATTTTGTTTTACCATGGTCAACGTGACCCATAATTGTAACAATTGGAGCTCTTTCTTTAAGTTCAGACTTTTTGTCTTCTTTAGATTCAATTAGTGTTTCATCATATAAAGAAACAAGATTTACCTTACAATTATATTCAGCAGCAATAATTTCAGCTGTTTCGTGGTCAATTTGTTGGTTAATTGTTACCATCATTCCCATTGTGAAAAGTTTTGTAATAATATCATTAGCTTTTAAGTTCATTTTTTTTGCTAAATCAGCAACGGTAATTGATTCCAAAATATCAATTGATTTAGGAACTGATGCAAGTTTTGCAGCAGCTTGTTCCCTCTTTCTTTGAATTTGGAATTCTTTTTCCATTTTAGCATCACGTTTTTGATAAGTATTACTCTTTTTCCTAAATGGTTTTTTAGGAGCTCTATTATTAGTAAAAGCATTTGGAGCTGGAGCACCTTGAGGGCCAACGTTTCGTTTAAATCCTCCTGTAGGAGCTGGTCTATTAAAACCGCCTCTAGCAGGTCCACCACCACCTTGAGGAGGTCTGTTGTATCCTCCAGCTGGTCTATTGTAGCCTCCGGTAGCTGGTCTATTGTAACCACCAGTGTTTTGTGTGTTAGGTCTATTATAGTTATTTTGACGAGGATTTCGAGTTCTAGGGCGTGAGCCGGCTACAGGTTTTCCACCAACTGTACCTGCAACTCTTGGTGCAGCGGGATTAGGATTAGGTTGTACTACTTTTCCTGCATTATTGTTTTGCCATTCAGCGTGATCTTTTGCAGTTTTACCTTGGTTAGGAACTGGAGGAAGATTTGTACTCTTAATAATTACAGGTCCTGTGTGTAAAGGAGATGTTCCTTTATTCATAACAGGCTTTCTAACAATTCTTTTTTTAGGTTCAACTTCTTTTTTTGCTTTAGAAGTATCTTTAGTTTTTTCCGCTTCTGTTTTTTTACTAATTTCTTTAGCTTCATCTTTAGTCTTATTAAGACTTGTAATTGATTTAGCTGAGTCTCCCTCTTTCTTTTTTGTTTGGGGTTTAACTCTTACAACCTTTTTCTTGACAACTATTTTTTTCTTCTCAATCTTGGGTTGTTTTTTTGTTGGAGCAGCTTCTACTGGTGTTGTAGGTTCTGCCTCCACATTTGCACTTTTTACGTGCTTAATTAAAGTTGCTTTTTTTTCACTCATATTTTTCTATTCTATTCCTCTTCTTCTACAGTTTCAAATGCTAAACCAGTTCCACATTCGGGGCATTCTGTCATATCTGTTGTTATACTGTGGCCACATGTTGGACACATATATTCGTATTCATCTTCATCACTTTCTTCAACAATATCAACATATTGTAATATAGTTGTATTAATTGTATTAAGTTCGTCTTCTGAAAAGTCTCCAAATGTTTCAATTTCAGCTTCACTTAAATTTACAAACTCTTCAATAGTATATATATCATGGAATTGAAGTTTTGCAACAATATTTGAATCAAGGTCAATATCTGCAAATTGTATCTCATCTTCATCTATGCCAGTTTCTTGTAACACTTGTGGTTGTTGCTCTTCTTCAAAGAAGATTTGTTGTTCTGCTCCTTCCATAAAGAAGCTTTCAGCTCTTTCTTTGGCAACATTAACAAATTCCATATCTTGGAATTCTTCTGGTGTCTTAACATCAATATTCCAGTCACATAATTTTTTAGCTAATTTAACGTTTAAACCACCTTTACCAATTGCTAAAGACAATTGTGATTCATCTACAATTGCTATAGCTCGATAAGTAAGTCTATCAGTTACTACAACGTCAATAACTTGAGCAGGAGTTAATGCGTTCATTATATAGTTTACAGGATTAGGATCATAATTGATAACATCAATCTTTTCTCCTTCTATCTCTCTAATTATAGTCTGAATTCTATTTCCTTTCAAACCAACACAAGCTCCTACTGGATCTATATCTTGGTTATTTGTTTTAACAGAAACTTTTGATCTATAACCTACTTCTCTTGCAACGTTAACAACTTCAATTTGACCTTGGTTTATTTCAGGAACTTCTAATTCAAACAATTGTCTTATAAGTTCTGGGGAAGATCTCGATAAAATAACTCTTACGCCTCTGTCATTTTTCTCAACTCTTTCAACGTAACATTTTATCTTATCATCTCTTTGATAACTTTCTCTAGGAGATTGATATCTAGCAGGCAAGATTCCTTCAGTAGAACCAATATTAACAAAAATGTCATTTCTAATTTCTCGGTTATAATAACCATTAATTAAAAAGCCTTCTTTGCTCTTAAATTCACTGTAAATAGAATCTTTTTGTATATCTCTAAAACTTTGATGTGCTTTTTGCTTAGCGCTTTGAACACTAATTCGATCAAATGTTTTGTTTATATCAATTGGAATTAATATTATATCACCAACTTCAGATTCTTCATGATACTCTTTGGCTTCTTCGATAGAAATTTCAGTTAAAGTGTCATAGTAATTATCTTCATCAACAATCATTTTTCTGGAAAATAGTTCTACAGATGTTAAATCGTCATTAAATTCTATTACGGCATTTGAGTCGTTTCCAAATTTTCGTTTATATGCAGCTTTTAAAAAATCTTCTATTGTGGTCATAACTAAGTCTTCTGAAACACCACTTTCGACTATTCTTTTTATAGCGTCTCCTAAATCACTTACCATGCTTTCTATCCTCCCAAATATATTCCAATTTTGCTTTGGAAATATTATCAAATTCTAACTCTAAATTTGAATCAAGTTTATTGTTTTCGTTGTCTAAACAATTTGTTAATACAACGCTACTTTCTTTTACTTCTAAAATTATACCAGAGAACCAAGCAGAATGAAATGTATCATATGCCCTTACTCTTTTATTTTTAAATAAATTGAACTCATAAGCATCTCTGATTTTTCGTTGAAGACCAGGAGTTGATACTTCTAAATCAAAGTCTTGTTCTTTAGCTAATCTAACTTCCATTCTAGCTTTTATTAGATTGTGAGCTATTGCACACTGTTGAACACCAACTTCACCATCTATTAATTTTATAACTACAGCGAGTCTAGTGGTATAAGGGTTTTCAACAAAGTTAACATCGACTATTGCGATATTTAAAGCTTCTAAAAGCGGTGCAAACTCCTCAAACAATGGATCTTTTGTTATATTATTTTTCATTACTTTCCTTATATTTTAAACCAATAAAAAGGAGACCTGCGATTTGCGGTCTCCCAAAAATCAATTAATTATATGTAATTACATATTACTAACCCCATCATCTTTTGTCAATAGATGATGAGTCTTGTTTTTCCTCTATGAGATCTTGGATTTTCTCTAAAAATATCATCGCTTGAATTGGAGTTGATGTACTTAAATCAAATTTACTTATTTCTTCAACTAAATCCGTAAAATCTTCTTTATATTCATAAAGATCATCATTTTTTTCTAGTTCCTCTAACTGTGCCATTGAGAAGAGGTCCATTTCAGCATTATTAATAGTGTATTCACCAAAATGGCGTCTTTGGAATTTATCAGCATCTTTTAATATTGGGTTTGGAACACCAGCTAATTTTGCTACGTGTAATCCATAAGATGAATTTGCTATTCCATCAACTACTTTTCGAACAAATATTATATCTCTACCCTTCTCTTCTACAGATAAGGTAAGAAGTTTAATATTAGAAACATCTAAAAGCGTTAATTCATGATAATGTGTTGCAAAAAGTGTTTTTGAATTAACTTTAACCAAGTGCTTCATAAAGGCATGAGCTAAACTCATACCATCTTGAGTACTAGTTCCTCTTCCTATTTCATCCATTATAACAAAAGAGGAAGAAGTTGCAGTTCTTAATATATGAGCCGCTTCCTGCATTTCAACCATAAAGGTTGATTCTCCTTTTGCGATATTATCACTTGCACCTACCCTACAGAACAATTTATCAACAAGGGATAAAGCTGCCTTATCAGCAGGAACAAAGCTTCCAATTTGAGAGAGAACTATAATTAAGGCACATTGTCTAAGATATGTTGATTTACCTGCCATATTAGGGCCGGTAATTAAGCAGAAACGTTTTCCATCTTCACTAAGGTGCAAATCATTTGCTACAAATGATCCAAAACCTAATTGCTTTTCAACTACTGGATGTCTTCCATTAATAATTTCTACCCTATTTTCTTTAACAAAAGTTGGTTTATTGTAATTATAAATATCTGCAACGTAAGCTAAGCTTTGAAGAACGTCTATTCTACTTAAAGCATTTCCTAAAAGTAAAAGAGAAGATGATATGTTTGCTGCTTTTTCAACAATTGATAAGTATACTTCACGTTCTCTTTTTTCAGCTCTAAAACTACTTTTTAATATCCTAGTTTCAATTTCTGTTAATTCATCACTTGTAAATCGCTCTGCATTTACAAGAGTTTGTTTTCTATAAAATGTATCTGGCACTTTATCTACATGAGTTTTTCTCACTTCAATAAAGTTTCCGAGTATTTTATTAGATCCAAGCTTAATATTTGGTATATTAGTTTCTTCTTTAATTTTCTCTATATAAGAATCTAGGTATGAAGAGCCTTGTTTTTTAATATCTCTTAGTTCATCAAGTTGTTTATCAAATCCACATTTAATAACCTTTCCTTCTTCAAAAGGTCCTTGAATGTCTTCAGCTATAGCATCTTGAATTAGTTCAACTAGGGAAAAAATCTCATCCATTGTATTTAACTGGGCAGTATTAAGGTTGTTTATCGCCTCAATTCTGTTTTCACTATTGTCGTTTATTAAACACTCATACCTTTCAAAATCATCTTTAATGATATTGAAAAAAGATTTAGCTGTTCTGCTAATACCAAGCAAATCATTTGGCATATTACGTTTCATAGATATTCTAGTGGTAAGTCTTACCATATCTAGAACACCTTTTAACTCATCTCGTACCCTATTTCTTTCTTCTCTATCAAACTTAAAGTATTCTACCCAACTTTGCCTGTTCTTTATAATTTGTTTATCAATTAATGGATAACTTAACCACTTTTTTAACAGACGTGCTCCACCACTTGTAATAGTTTTATCAATTACATTGTATAAAGTGTTATGATGGGTTCCATCTTCTGTGTTTACTAATATTTCTAAGCTTTTTCTAGTTGAAGAGTCAATGGTTAAAAAAGATGTATCTTCTTCTACTGTGTATCCTGTTATTTGTTTTAAAGAGGACATTGCAGTATCGTATATATATTTGAGTAAAGCTCCAGCTGGTTTTATTGCTGGATAATCCTTTTCAATATTAAAAACTTTTAAAGAAGAAATTGATAAATGATTTGTTAACTTTTCATAAGCTCTTCTTTTATTAAATTGGGAAGATGGTAACTTAGTAATCATTACATTTTTTTCATCTAAAAGGGCTGAAAAATCTCTATGAACAAAATA
>CAZHNE010000025.1:0-10351 GCA_964533775.1 uncultured Spirochaetaceae bacterium
GCTTAATAAAATAAAGTGTTAGGGCAAGTAAACAATTCGATAAAGGAGAATAGTTTGATGAGAATTGCATTTTTTGATACAAAAAAATATGATAAAAAGTGGTTTGAGAAGTTAAAATCAGACCAAGATGAAATAATTTATTTCGAATCAAGATTAAAAGCTAAAAACTATATGTTAGTAGAAGGTTTTGATGTGGTAGTAGCTTTTGTAAATGATGAGTTAGATAAAAAAGTTATTAAAGGTATGGCTGACTTAGGAGTTAAATTATTAGCAATGAGATCAGCGGGGTATAATAACGTTGATATAAAAGCAGCTAAAGAGATAAACTTTCCTGTTGTGAGAGTTCCTGAATACTCTCCACATGCAGTTGCAGAGCATACAATGGCTTTGTTGTTATCTAACATAAGAAAGATTAACCACAGTTATGTTAGAACAAGAGAATTTAACTTTTCACTTAATGGATTAGTAGGATTTGATTTATATAAAAAAACAGTCGGTGTTGTAGGTACTGGTAAAATTGGAAAAGTATTTATCGAAATCTGTAAAGGTTTTTCAATGAATATAATTGCTTACGATCCTTATCCTAGTAAAGATTTAGATGTAGAGTATGTGGACTTTGAAACGCTTTGTAAAAGATCTGATGTTATTAGTTTCCACTGTCCGCTGACACCAGAAACAAAACATTTAGTTAATGATAAAACGATATCTTTAATGAAAGATGGTGTTGCTATTGTAAATACCTCAAGAGGAGCTCTTGTAGACGCTAAAGCTCTTTTAAAAGGTATTAGAAGTGGAAAGATAGGTTCAGCAGCACTTGATGTTTATGAAGAAGAGGCCGGCTTATTTTTTGAAGACCAAAGTGAAGTTGTTTTAGATGATGATACACTTATGTTATTAATCTCTATGCCTAATGTTTTAGTTACTAGCCACCAGGCTTTTTTAACTGAAGAGGCTTTAAGAAACATTGCAAAAACGACACTAGATAATATTCATTCATTTGAAAAAGGTGAAAAGCTAGTTAATTTAGTTAATTAATAATTAAATAGGGCTCTTTTAATTAAGGGCCTTATTATGTTATAGTCAGTTTTTGTGTACTTAGTGCACTTGGACCGCAGAAACAGTTGCGGCGTAGGGAAGAGTTTTCTTCTGGCTACTCTATCTAAGTGAGGTTTATTATGAATGAAGCATTATGGGTTTTATTGCTTGGTGTTAATTTCGGAACTATTTTATTAGCATATCGTATTTGGGGCAAATTGGGATTATACTTATGGGTTCCTGTTTCAATAATTATAGCAAATATTCAAGTTACAAAAAATGTTAGTTTATTTGGCTTAGAAGCAACTCTTGGAAATATAGTATATGCGAGCAGTTTTTTAGTAACTGATATATTAAATGAGTGCTTTACAAAAAAAGATAGTAGAAAAGTAATAGGAATAGGATTTTTCTCATTAATAGTGTTAAGCATCATGATGCAGATAGCACTTTTGTTTGAACCTGCTTCTTCTGATTTGGTTCAAGATTCTATGGTTACTATTTTTTCCTTTATGCCTAGATTAACAATCGCATCCCTAATAGCTTATTTTATTAGTAATCACCACGATATATTCGCTTACGACTATTGGAAGAAAAAGTTCCCTTCAATAAAGATGATTTGGCTAAGAAACAATGCATCAACTTTTGTCTCTCAGCTAATCGATTCAGTTATATTTACTTTTATTGCCTTTTACGGGGTGTATGAAACAAGCGTACTATATCAAATAGTTTTATCAACTTACCTATTAAAAGGATTGGTAGCTCTTTTGGATACACCGTTTTTATATCTTGCTAAAAAATGGTTTGATGAAGGAAAGATAAAGCAAACGCTTTAGTCTTGTTTATTGAACGGGTATTCTTTCTATCATCTTTTCTATGCATTTAACACTTCCGCAATAGATAATACCGCGACAAGGTTTTCTATCGATTAATAAATTATCATCATAAATTAATTCACTTTTATCATTGAACATTATTTTCAGATTTGCATGTTCTAATATAGCGTGAGAAGCGGCTACATCCCAAGCATATGCTTCTTGGTTAATACAACCATCAATGTTTGAAAATATTAAGGGCGATAATATTTGAATGATAGAAGAGCCAAAAGTTCTTGTTTTCCCATCAAAATGCTTAAAGTTTAACTTTTGCTGTATTTTTGAACTGATTGTAATTTGATTGGGAGTATCTTTATTAACCTTTATATTAAAAGGCTTGTTATCGACTAATAAAGTAGAGCCTGGATCTAATCTTATAAGTAATTCTTCTTTGCCAATTCCAAACCTAGGGGCAACTATCATAGATCCAACCGGTTTTCTTTTATTGTCTAATATTCCAAGAGCTACAGCAAAAGAAGGAAACCCTTGTGAATACACATCAGTTCCATCAATAGGGTCTAATACAAAAGTAAAAGGTGCCTTTTTATTGAATTTAGTGACAGTTTCTTCGCTAATTACATTACAAGTGGGGAAGAGAGAGTTTATAGTACTTATAATTAAAGATGATATTTGTAAATCAGCTTTAGTTAAAACAGACCCGTCCTTTTTAAATTCTCGACTAATATCACCTTGCATCCTTTTTGCTAAAAAAGCACATTCTATTACTTTGTTATACAAAATATCTAATTTATCTTTACTTAAATAGTTTTCACTCATTATCTTTCCTTGTTTCTTGTCTAGTTATTATTAAATATGATAAGGTAAGCTCTACCTTATGAAAAATAATAACAATATAACAGATGAAATACAACAATACCTCAAAACTAGTAGTGCTTTTAAGCAATTAAACTCTGGTGTTACGGATATAAAAATAACTTCACTAGAGGGTTTTGTGCTTGCACAATTTATTAGAAGAATTTACCGAACAAGAAAGAAAAGAATTTGGGTAATTTGCTCTACTAGAGATAGTGCAAATAACTTACTTAAAGATTTTGCAGTTAGAGTAAATAATGAAAATAGAATTTATAATTTAGATAAGTATAATAGTGAAGTTCCTATATTCTACTTACCCTCAAATGGTAAAAAACTATATAGTGATTTTGAAAGTGGAAAAGATGAGTACACTCAACTTGAAGCTTTAGTTAAAATTAATGATTATAAAGAATCTATTATAGTTACCCATTTAAGAGCATTTGCATCAGAGGTCGTGAGCCACAGCTGCTTAGAAAATACTAGTTTTACTTTAAAACTAGGTAGTAAGTTCGAGCCAACTAAAATGGCAGAAATGTTTAGTGAAGCGGGGTATATAAGAGTACCAAGTACTTCTATGCCAGGAGAGTTTTCACTTAGAGGGGAGGTGTTTGACATTTTCCCTTTTTCTTATGAAAATCCAGTTAGAATATATGCAGGGTGGGATGAAGTGGAGAAAATCTCAACCTTTAACCCATTAACACAAGAGTCTGAAGGGGTTCTCACTAAATTTAATATATCTTTACTTAAAGAAGATGAAGTGTCCCTTGAGCTATCTAAAATTGATTCTTACTTTAGAGAGGATGATTTCTTTTGCTTTATAGGGGATGTAAGACTTAAGACAAGTTATAAGAGTTTAATATCTGAAGCTAAAACTCTTTATAGAGAAGCTTATCATAAAGATAGACACGTAAAGCCATATAATAAAATACTATTTGATTTTAACTCTTTTTACAAAAAGGTAAAAAACAAACTCACTCTTGTAGATATAATAAAAGATTCAAGCAAAACATTCAGTTTTGATATAGAAGGGCCTAGGTCTTTCTTTGGGGACTTTACTAGATTGAAGGGTGAATTAAAAATCATGTTTCAAGCTAATTGGAATGTCTATGTATTTACAAGTAATCAAACTCAAAAACAAAGACTTATGCAAATGCTTAAAGACTTTAATAGAATAAAGTATATTGATTATGAAATATCAAGTGGATTCTCTATTCCTTCTATAAAGTTAATAGCTCTTTGTGAGTCCGAAATCTTTGGTAGAAGAAAGCAAGTAATAAAAACACTACAGCATACTAAAAGCTCTCCTTTAGATTCTTTTGTTGATCTAAACGAAGGGGATTATGTTGTTCATGTAAACTATGGTGTTGGTAAATTCATAAAGATTGATAGAGTTAAATCTTTTGACAGAGAAAGAGACTATATTAAAATAGCATACGCTAATGGGGACAATATTTACGTTCCTATTGAGCAAGCCAACCTTGTTCAGCGTTATATAGGCTCATCTTCAACAAAACCAAAACTTGATAAAATTGGCTCTGCAGTTTGGGAAAAGAAAAAAGCAAAGGCTCGAGTTAATGCAGAGCAGCTAGCAAAATATTTAATAGAGCTATATGCAAAGAGAAAAGCAGCAATAGGTTTTCCTTTTGAAAAGGATAATGACATGCAACTTCAATTTGAAGCTCTTTTCCCATATCAAGAAACAGTAGACCAACTTACCTGCATAGATGATATTAAGTTAGATATGGAAAGTAATAGTGTAATGGACCGTCTTGTATGTGGTGATGTTGGTTTTGGTAAAACAGAAATTGCCTTTAGAGCTGCTTTTAAAGCAGTTTTAAGTAGTAAACAAGTAGCTTTTCTAGCTCCAACTACTATTTTAGCAGAACAACACTATAATAACTTTATTGAAAGAGTTAAAGACTTTCCCATTAATGTAGGGCTCTTATCGAGAGTTGTTCCTAGAAAAAAGCAAAAGCAAGTGCTTCTTTCATTAATTGATGGAAAAATTGATGTTTTATTTGGAACTCACCGTATTTTATCAAAAGATATTATATATAAGGATTTGGGATTATTAGTTATAGATGAAGAGCAAAGATTTGGTGTAAAGGATAAAGAAAAGATTAAAACTCTTAGAAACAGTGTAGATAGCTTGGCTTTATCCGCAACACCAATTCCAAGAACACTGTATATGTCTCTGTTAAAAATAAGGGATATGTCCTTATTAGCAACTCCTCCAATTTCTAGAAGACCTATAACTACAAAGATATTAGAGTTTGACATAGAACTAATTAAAAAAGCAATAAGGTTTGAAATTGATAGAGGGGGACAAGTATTCTTTTTACATAATAGAGTTGAAACTCTTCCTTCTGTTGTAAGAATGCTGAGTGGGCTTTTGCCTGATGTAGTAATAGAGGCTGCACATGGACAGATGAAACCTACTGACTTAGAAGATACAATGAGAAGATTTGTATATGAAGGAATACAAGTATTAGTTTCAACAACAATAATTGAAAATGGAATAGATATTCCTAATGTAAATACAATTATAATAGATAGGGCGGATATGTATGGAATTGCTCAACTTTATCAACTAAGAGGTAGAGTAGGTAGGTCTAAACAACAAGCTTACGCTTATTTATTTTATCCTGTGGATAAAGCTTTAAGTGAAATTGCAATTAAGAGATTGAAAACAATTGGTGAAAATACAGGGTTAGGTGCTGGCTTTAAAGTTTCTATGAGAGATATGGAGATAAGAGGAGCTGGTAACCTTCTAGGAAAGCAGCAGAGCGGCCAATTAGCTTCTGTTGGACTAGATATGTATATAAGGATTTTGGATGAGGCTATTAACGATTTAAGAACTCATAATAAAGAAGATCTTGAGGAAGAAGTATTCTTAGAGTTAGATTACACAGGCTTTATTCCAGATGATTACATTAGTGAACCTTCTGTTAAGTTTGAAATTTACAAAAAGATTGCAACTGTTAAGAGTGAATCTGAATTAGATTTACTAAACAGTGAACTTACAGATAGATTTGGTGAAATGCCAGAAGAAGTGGTTAATTTAATTCATATTGCTGAACTAAAAATTGTTTGTAGAAAATTAAAAATAATACATCTTAAAGAAAGAAAAGGTAATGTTCTTGCTAAATTTAGGGCAATTAAATACATCAACGGTGAAAAACTACTTAGATTATTACCTTACAGTAATGGTGCAGTTACATATGATACAAGAAGACCAGAATATATAAAGTTAAAGACAGAAGCAATTTCTCTAAAAGACAAGAGTGTGTTTATTCTAGAAATGCTTCAAAGAATGTTATAGGGGAAAAGTATGAAGGAAAAAGCACAAACAATATATGAGAAATATCCAGAATTAGAAGTTGTTGAAAAGAGACTTTTAAATAAAGAGAAAAGAAAGGTAAATTCTTTTATTTTAAGAAATACTCAACTTAGATCTTTTCAAATAGAGGCTGTAGATAAATATTATTCACATTATGGAGTTAAGTTCAAAGATGAATTAATTGACTTTAAAAAAATATTTAATAACGACAAGCCTGTTGTTATTGAAATTGGATTTGGTACTGGAGAATCTACACAAAGAATTGCTAAAGAAAGAGATGAATATAATTATTTAGCGATTGAAGTTTTTTTAAATGGATTTACTAAATTGCTATCTACTTTAGGGGATGAAAAAATTGAAAACGTTAGACTAATGAGATTTAATGCAGTAGATGTTTTAAATAGCATGATTGAAGATAATTCTGTTGCGGGGTTCCATATTTTCTTTCCTGACCCATGGCCTAAGAAAAAGCACCATAAAAGACGTTTGATTCAATTAGACTTTACAAATCTTTTATCAAAGAAGTTAAAAAAGGGTGGCTATATATACTGTGTAACTGATTGGGAAGATTATGCTAATCAAATGTTGGAAGTATTATCTAAGACTGACAATATGGAAAACCCATTTAATGGTTTTGCTCCAAGCAGAGATTGGAGGCCAACTACAAAATATGAAAGCCGTGGGATAAATTTAGATTACAATATAAATGAAGTGTGGTTTGAAAAGAAGAAATAAGAGAGAAAGTATAAAAAAAATAAAACGGACTGAATTAAATTCAATCCGTTTTTGTCATTTAAAGTTTGCATCTAGGGCCATTTTCTGGCATAAATACGCCCTCTAAATAATCTTCATGTCGTAAATACCATGTGTTCGCATAGGAACACATAGGAACGACTGTAATATTTTCTTTACGAAAGTGATTAGCTGCAAAAGTCATTATCTGTGAAGCTACTCCTTGCCCCCTGAGTTCTGGGTCAACGAATACTTTTTCAAAAACAACCATGCCATCTGGAGTATAATCCAATTCGATGTACGCTAATTCCTTATCATCTTCTTTGTAAAAAACCTTTTTACTGTTTATATCAAATTTCATTTATATTCTCCTTTTCAAGAGGATAATATGTATTATTAATTAAAACAAGATGTGGGGTTTTCTATTAAAAAGAAAAGAAAAAGTATAAAAGAAATTATCTTCTATAACCACCACGGTTGTTGTTGCGAGGTTTTGAAATAGCTTCGTTTACACGTAAGTTTCTATTTAAAAATTCTTGACCGTTTAATTGTTCAATTGCTGCGTCTGCTGCTTCTTCGTTATCTAATTCAACGAAAGCGAAGCCTTTAGATCTGTTAGTGTCTCTATCAAAGATGATACTTGCACTGTTTACAGTTCCAAATTGACCAAATAATTCAATTAAATCATTTTCTGTTGTGTTGTAGTTTAAATTACCTACATAAAGTTTTTTTGACATATAGTACGTCCTTATAATTGTATTCTGCTATTAAGAGTATCGCTAATAAATCCATCGTTCTTTAATTCAGCTTTTAGCAAAAAAGACGTAATAAGATATCTAGAAATAAAAATTAATATGCAATATGAATATTACAAGTTGTTGAGAATCTTGTCAACAGGTAATAGCATAATAGTTGATGAGTTGTAAAATAAAAAAGAGTTATTGCCAATTAATTAACTAGCAATAACTCAAAATTAGTTCCAAATAGTTAAGGAGATTAGTCCTCTTCGTTGGCAGCTGCAATAACTAAATCTGCATTTCTACCAGTTAATACTTCATAATGTGAGAATTCAAGCTCAAAACTACCAGTACCACTAGTCATACTCTTTAAGTCAATTGCATAATTGAGCATTTCACTTTGTGGAACTTGGGCAGTAACTTCTTGAAGTTGTCCAAATTCATTTTGACCTGTAACTCTACCACGTTTACCAGATAAGTCAGATAAAACATCACCTAAATACTGGTTTTCTATAAATACTCTAACATTCATGAAAGGTTCAAGCAATGAACAGTTTGCTTTGGCAAGAGCTGCATTTAAAGCCCCTCTAGCTGCTAATTTAAAAGCCATTTCAGAGGAATCAACTGCGTGTTCTTTACCGTCAACTAATGTAATACCGATATCTACAATAGGGTACTTTGCTAAGAAACCGTCTTCCATTCTTTCTTTAAAGCCTTTCTCAATACCAGGGATGTAACCTTTTGAAACTGCTCCACCTTTAATTGAGTTAGTGAATGAATAATGTTCACCTCTTTCAATAGGAGCTACTTCAATTACTACTTTACCGTATTGGCCGTGACCACCACTTTGTTTTTTATGAGCATATTCTACTAAGCCACTCTTTTTAGAAATGGTTTCTCGATAAGCAACTTTAGGTAACTTTGTATTTACTTTAATTTTTTGTTTATCTGAAATTCTTTCTAAGATGTTTTGTAAGTGAATATCACCCATTCCCATTATAACTGATTCTTTAGTTTCTTTATTAAACTTGATTTGGAATGTTAAATCCTCTTCAGCAACTTTGTTTAAAGCTTCATTTAATTTGTCAGAACTCTTTTTATCTTCAGTTGATATTGCTAGTGAGTAAATAGGTTGAGGGAAATCTAAAGGTTTAAATCTAAAATCTTGTGTGTGTAAATCTTCTAATAAAGTACAGTTTGTTGCACTAATATTACTCTTTGCGATTATTCCAATATCACCAGCTACTAAACTACTAGTTTCTACTAATTTTTTACCAACAGCTCTATATAGTTTGTTTAGCTTTTCTTTTTTATGTACTTCAGGATTAGACATTTCCATATCAGAAGTTAATTTTCCTGTAACTACCTTAATAAAACTTAATTTACCACTAAATTGGTCAATAGTTGTTTTAAATACGTAAGCAGAAGCTTTGCCTTGTTCTTCGATTTTAATTTCATCATGGTCGCCTTCTTCAGCTACTGTCCATTCAACTTGTCCATCAGGGGATGGAAAGTTGTATGCAACGAAATTTAGTAATGGAGTAACACCACTACCTTTTTTTGAAGAACCACATAAAACAGGAACTAAGCGGTTATCTGCTAATCCTTTACTTAGGCCTCGTCTAATATCGTCAGGACTTAAGGTTCCTTCTTCAAAATACTTTTCAATTAAATCATCAGCACCTTCTGCTGCATATTCGATTAATTGTTCTTTATATGTCTCAAAATGCTCGTTGTATTCTTCAGGAATATCTCCAACTGTTTCTTTTCCTTTCTCATCAACAAAATATGCTTTATCTTCTATTAAGTTAATAATGCCTTGAAAAGTTTCGCCTTGGCCCATAGGAATGAATGTTGGAACAAATGTTGCATCAAAATTTTCTCTTAAATCATTGATTACATTAGTGTAATCTGCTCTATCTCTATCCATTTTGTTTATAAATACGGCACGTGGTTTGTTTCTGTTATCTAAACGTCGCCATAGTTTAATGGTTTCGATTTGAGCTCCATCTCTAGCATCTACTATCATTAAAGATGCTTCGGTTGCTCTAAAGCCATAGATAGCTTCGCCAATAAATCCTGAATAACCTGGGGTATCTAGGATGTTTATTGTTTTTTCTTGCCAATTTAGATGAGCAAGACTTGTGTGAATAGAAATTTGTTTTTTAATTTCCTCTTCTGTGTAATCACTAACTGTTTTTCCACTCTCAATAGTTTCTACTTTAGGAATAACTCCGCCTTGAAAGAGCATTTGCTCTAATAACGAGGTTTTCCCAGTACCATTGTGACCAACTATTGCGAGGTTTCTCAATCCGGTGGTGGTAACGCTCATAATTCCTCCTTTAGCTATAAAGCTATTTGCGCATTTCCTACATATTATGCTTGTAAAGGCTATATGTCAAATTATTTATGCTTTTATTCCCTTTATTTTTTTTAGGTAAATAGTTATGCGGCCTATTATTAACAAAACACAATAATTTGAGAAATATTAAAAACACATCTTTAAATTTTATTTTTCACAAAATTATCGATAGTATTATTAATTTCATTTTTTAATGCAAAGGAGATTTTTTCTTTTTCACTATGTTTTATACTTACAGAATCTCCCCTTTCACAAAAGAAAGACCAAGGAGGTGCTTCTAAAACTGAAGCAAGCTTTTCAATTGTTGTAAAAGAAGGGGATTTTCTCGCATTTTCAATCTCTGTTATAAAAGAGGTTGAAACATTTACTTTATTTGCAAGATCTGCTTGCGTTAGTTTTAATTGTTTTCTCCTATTTTTAAGATTATTAGCAAAAATAGTTTTTAAGTTATAAGTTTCTG
>CAZHNE010000025.1:10451-16569 GCA_964533775.1 uncultured Spirochaetaceae bacterium
ACTTTCATAACAGGTTCCATAAGTACTGGATTAGCCTTTTGGCATACTTTGTCAAAACACATAGATGAGCAAGCTTCAAAAGCAAATTCACTTGCTGTTAATTCATCATATTTGATGTCTGTTACAATAACTTCAGTATCACAAATTTCATAGCCATATTTAATACCACCAAAGAAAGAGTTAGTTACTCCTCTTTCAATTGCGGCAACAATTTTAGGATCGATTCCTCTAGTATTGGCAGCAATATGGAACTTATTACCTTTTCTTTTTCCTAGTGGTTTAACACTTAAAGTAATTCCAGCAGAGTTTTCCTTATTTGCTATTATTTTATTAAAGTTTTCAGTACCACTAGCTTCAGTTGTAATACTCTCTCTGTAAGAAACTTGAGGATTTCCAATATGAGCTGCAATTTTCATCTCTTTAGTTAATTTTGTAACTAAAACATCTAAATGCAATTCACCCATTCCACTAATTATAAGTTGGCCTGTTTCAGAATCTTCTTTGTGTGTGAAAGTAGGGTCTTCCATGGCAAGTTGTTGTAAAGCTTTTTTTAGTTTATCACTGTCGTTTTGAGAATTAGGCTCAATAGCAACAGAAATAACAGGGGTCGGGAATTTCATTTCTTCTAATAAGATTTTATCACCTTCACTAGCTAATGTATCTCCAGTTTGCACATTTTTAAAGCCAATTATTACGCCAATATCACCAGCAGATAAAACAGATAAATCTTCTCTTCTGTCAGCGTACATTCTTAAAATTCTGCCGACTCTTTCCCTTTTGTTTTTAGTTACATTAAAAATTGAAGAACCTTTTTTGATTTCACCTCTATAAACTCTTATATAAGAGAGAATTCCAGCTTCTTTATCAGCCTGAATTTTAAAAAGAAGAGCTAAAGGTTGGGCATTTTCATCATGATTTATAAGGACTTCAGTTTGTTTTTTTACATTAATTCCAGTTATAGCCGGAGCTTCTTGAGGAGATGGTAAAAAGTTTACTATTCCATCTAAAACAGATTGAACACCGATATTTTTTAAGGAAGATCCAACAAAAACAGGAAGTAATTCTCTCTTTAAACATCCCTTTTTAATAGCTTCGATTAAGATTTCAGCAGAAATAGGTTCGTCGTTAAAAAACAAGTCCATTATTTCTTCATTAAATAGAGATGCTTTATCTATTAATTTTTCTCTCCATTCTTCAGCTTCAGCTTTCATGTTTGATGGGATTTCATTTTCAATAATTGTTTGACCATAGTCATCTCGGTCAAAAGTTAAATACTTTTGATTAATTAAATCAATAATTCCTAAAAAATCGTTTTCTTTACCAACTGGTAAAAATAGGACAACGGGGTCAGCTTTTAATTTTGAACTCATTTCCTCAACAACATTAAAGAAGTTTGCACCAAGACGGTCCATTTTGTTTACAAAAGCAATTCTAGGTACTTTATAAGTGTCAGCTTGTCTCCAAACAGTTTCAGTTTGAGGTTCAACACCGCCAACAGCACAAAAAACACTAACAGCACCGTCTAGAACTCTAAGTGATCTTTCTACTTCTGCAGTAAAGTCCACATGCCCAGGGGTGTCAATAATGTTTATTTGATTTTCTTTCCAATAGCAAGTTGTAGCGGCACTAGCAATAGTAATTCCACGGTTTTGCTCTTGTTCCATCCAGTCCATTGTGGCATTACCGGTATCTACTTCACCTATTTTATGATTAACTCCACTATAATATAATATTCTTTCAGTTGTTGTTGTTTTTCCAGCATCAATGTGGGCCATGATGCCAATGTTTCTTGTTTTATTTGCTTTCATAAATTGTTAAACGAATTAAATCGCTTTGACTCCTAAATTCTTGTTTTTAATCTTTGTTGTTTTTATATCACTAAATCTAATATAAACCAAAGTTAGATTAACAAAAAAAACTATAATTTTCAATGTTATACATTAAAATTCACTCAACTAAAAAAAATACAAAGAAAAACCTTCTTAAAGAAAAAGCACTTAAGAAGGTTGATTTATTTTTAAACTAATATGTTAAGTCCACTGAGATTTAAGAATTTTTACTTCTTCTATCGCCTCTTTTTCCCCTTCAGTATGATAAGGCCAAACATTAAATTTAGCTATTGCATAATTTAATACCATAACAGCTTCTTGCCTATCGCTCATTTGATTTAATGCAACTGATGAATAATATGGGGTATTTCCCCCTTTGTCTTTACCTTCATAATATGCATATTTGTCATATGGGCTTTTGTTACTGTTCCAAGAAGAATACATTTTTTCAATCTCTGAAGATCTTTTATTCTTACTCCAGTTTCGATTGTAAAGGGCTTTAGCTAATTCTTTGTAGTGGTTTGGATAAACAACATTATTAGGAATTGTGTCTACTGCAACTCTATAATATGAAATACCGAAGTCTTTATTACCAAAACTAATAAATCCCCCAGGAACAGAAGTGTATAAATTACCAAGGACGTACCAAGTTTCTGTTGAGTTTAGGATATTAAAATCGTCTAAAATTACTCTCAAGTCATCTCTCATTCTTTTTGCAGCAGAAAGAGAATTTAAAATACCTTCTTTTTGCCCTTTGCGGCCAATATTACTTAATTTCCAAAGATATCCATTCCAATTATCTTTTAATTCAATAGACTTTTCAGCATATTCAATTCCAAGTTCATATTGTTCAATTTTGTCTTTATCGCTTTCTTTTTTGTCTCCGATGTCAACTTGACTGCGAGATAATCTCCAGTAGATTTCAGATTTATCACTAGGGCTCGTAGCTGTTTGTAGTTGTTTTTCTAAAATAGCATTTGATTGATCTATTTTATCCATTCTGTGTAAGTCATCAACTTCTTTAAAGTCGATACCGCTAAATAAATTAGTACTAACAAAAAGTAGAGCAAATAATATAATAAAAGTTTTTTTCATACCACACCTCTTTTAATTACATAATAAGGGTGAATAATTCATTAAGCAAGAAAATTTACACAAGCTTTTTAATTTTACTTAATTTTCCTTTTAATGGAGGTTTTCTAAACTGTATGTCAATTAAAGTGCTTTTTTTAATAATCGATTTATAGTGAGAAAAGGTCTGGAAGCTCTTCTTTCCATGGTAAGCGCCCATTCCACTTTCTCCAACTCCACCGAAAGGTAAGTTCTCATTAGCAACATGGATTATGCAATCGTTTATACATCCACCACCAAAGATTAAGTTATTTTCAAAATAATCCGTTTGTTCTCTGTCTGATGTGAATAAATAAGCAGCAAGAGGTTTTGGTTTTTTGTTTATGAAATTAATAGCTTCTTTAAAGTTATTGACTTTTATTATAGGAAGAAGGGGGCCAAATATTTCTTCTTGCATCAAATTGCTTTCTAAATCAACACCAACAAGAACAGCTGGTGCAATTTTTCTCTTATCAGGATCAACAAATCCGCCGTAGGAGAGATTTCCATCATCTAGCAAACGAACTAGTCTATTAAAATGTTTTTCATTTATGATTTTCCCATATTCATCATTGTAAAGAGGGTTCTCTCCGTACATTTGTGTAATTTCTTCTTTTAGAGCAATCAGTAGTTTTTGATAAACCTCTTCATTACATAAAACGTAGTCAGGAGCGATACAAGTTTGTCCAGCATTTAAAAATTTGGCCCAAGTTATTCTAGAAGCTGTAACTTTTATATTTGCACTTGAATCGACGTAGACAGGGCTTTTGCCACCTAGTTCTAAGACTACAGGGGTTAGGTGCTTACTAGCTTTCTCCATTACAATTTTTCCGACATTCACACTTCCTGTAAAGAAAATAAAGTCAAATTTGTGATCTAATAACTCTTGGTTTACTTTATACCCACCAAGGAAAACATCAATATAATTGTCGCTGTAGATTGAATTAAGCATTTCTTTTATTACTCTTGATGTATTTTCACTGTAACGGGAAGGTTTAATTATTGCACAGTTTCCCGCTGCAATTGCAGCAACTAACGGCGCAAGAGTTAGTTGAAGTGGATAATTCCAGGGGCTCATTATTAAAACCACTCCTAATGGCTCTGGAATTATATAGCTTTTTGAAGGAAAGTGTACTATTGGGGTAGAGACTCTCTTTTTCTTCATAAGGCGTTTTAAGTTTTTTGTCATGTATTTGATTTCATTTTTGACCATTGCTATTTCACTTAAGTATGCTTCTTCATTTGATTTACCTAAATCTTCATAAAGTGCTTTTAATAAAGTATCTTCCCAAGATAGTAGGGCAGAGTTAAGCTTTCTAAGATTTTCTAGTCTAAAGTGATATGAAAGAGTGTTTCCTTCACTGAAGTTATTGCGTAATTTACTGATAGAGGATTGTATATTATTCATGATTTTCCCTTCCTTAAAAAAACAAAAAATCCAAAACATTGAGTCCTGGATTTATAAATATTCTCTTTTGCCAATTATTTTATTAGGATTACTTATAAAGTTAACTCTTGTTCAAGTAGCTTTTCATAGGCAAATATATCTTCGTTGTATTGATATAATGTTTTTATTGATTCTAGACCTAAATACTTTGCAGTAATTCTACAATCATAAGTAGTGTCTAAGTTTTTGTTAAATCTATTGAGCATTCCTTCTGATCGTCCATCTAATGGCTGAGTGCTTGTTGTTACCATTGTCATAGAGATGTGGTAATCTTTATCGTATAGGGCTTTTTCAAATAAAGCATTTTGACTCATTTTAGGATGATTAGGGTGAAAACTTTCTTTAGGAAAAGTAACAAAGTCTTTAATTACCTGGTCTGGTATTGTAAAGTTTGCAGGTAAGAAATATGTAGCGAGCAAAATTATGTGCTTTTCACTTTTGCAATGTAATAATGTTGTAAAAAACTTTTGAGGACACACAAATCTTAATCTTTCTAAAGGATAATCTGATGGTATGTCAATACAGTTTTCTACAAACCAGTTTGAAAGAAAAACATCATAATCAACGCGTGGCCTTTCTTTGTGTTTTTCAAACATTTCTTCTTCAATCATCTGATATAATTGACTTGTTGTCATAAGTTACTCCTATTTGGTTATTAATATATTATAATAAGAGTGTATAAGTTGCAATAAAAAATTGTTTAAAAGTTAACAATACTGTGTTTGTTCAGCTCTCAGTACGTAATTTATAGCAAAACTAATTATTATTTACCAACTTTGTAACTTAAAAATAATTACTGACTATGTTATATGTATGAAAAAGTTAGTTTATTTTTTATGTAATATATGCCCAAAGAGAACAAAGAAGTGAAAATTGCCACTAATTGTTAAATGTGTGTTTGTTCAGTGAGCATAAAAAAACCAGCTCATATGAACTGGTTATACATCTCCTACGGGATTCGAACCCGTGTTGCCGGGATGAAAACCCGGTGTCCTAACCCCTAGACGAAGGAGACATTGTATTTTTTTGAGCTGCAAAGGATTTGAACCTTTGACCCACGCCTTAAAAGGGCGTTGCTCTACCAACTGAGCTAGCAGCCCGTGTGCGACGATTGAGAATATAACAAAACGAATAAGTTGAGTCAACTACTTTACAGGAAAAAAAGTAGATAAAAATAATATTTCATTTACTTGAGGGCATTAAGTGTTGTAATTAATTTAGTTGTACAAAGTTAAAACTTTAATTTTTTTCTTAAATTAAAAGCATTATTACTTATAGGTAGACCTTTCTTTAAATAAAGGTAGTAGATTGCTTAATTCTTTTGTTTAAAATTAAGATATGGTTATTATAGTCAGTAGTCTAAAGTATAAATAGATTTGTTGTTTAGTAAGGATCTTAGAGAGAGCGAGTTTTGAGGTTTTGTGAAGGTTATTTAAATCTGATTTTAAAAACTATGAGTTTTTTTTACAAAACCTATTGATAAATAATTTACTGTGAGGTATTGTCCAGAGCAGTTATAAAACATATAGCTTGATTGATACAAAATTTTTACAATTTTAAAAATTGAAAAAAGATATAAAAAGTATTGATTAAAGGTTTTAAAACTGTTATATTGATTAAGTGCTCTAAAAAATGAGTGCTCGCAAGAAGTTGTTAGAAATAATAGCTAATTGCATATGTTATTTGAAATTATGAGCGTTAGGGAAGAAATTTAGAAAGCAAATTATAGCAA
>CAZHNE010000026.1:0-16102 GCA_964533775.1 uncultured Spirochaetaceae bacterium
AATGTAATGGAAAAGAGCCTATTTGCTTGATTAGGGAATATAGGAGTGGCATGATAATAAATTGTTAATACTAAAAGAAAGACTAATGCAGTTAAATTATATGAATAATTAAATACCATCCAGTTTACTCTCCTTTTATTTTGCAAGAACAACTTTGCTCTGTATCTTATTTGAAAGTATACAGCTAAAAGTGTAAATATATCTATTAAAAAAAGAAATTAATTAACAGTACATCTTATTCCCTAGACATCAGTGAATTAGTTGCATTATATAAAGAATTAAATAATTTAAATTTCTCTTTATAATAAAGGCTTCTCTTTTTGTTTGGAATGTACGTTTTTGACTCAATATTTGTCTCTTCAATTGCTTGTTTTAGTGAAGAGAAAACTCCCATGCTAGTGTGAGCTAGCATTGATAGTCCTAACAATTCTGCTGAAGGGGTTTTAAACACTATGAACTTTTTGTCAGTTATATCACTTTTTAACTGATAGTAATAATCCTCATCATCTTTGTTTTTATTCGATGTTGTGTGAATTACATCAACAGAAAATCCTAGTTTTTCAAAAAGCATAATTACTGAGTTAAAAGCAAGTATAGTTCCTTCAATAACAGCATTTGCAATATCTTCTGCAGAAGAATTAATTGTTAAATTAAACATTGTTGCTGTAGCATTTGGATTCCAAATTGGTGCTCTCTCCCCACTAAGGTATGGGAGGAAAATTAGAGAGTTTGGCTTTGATTTTTCAGCGAGTTTAAATAAGTGATTAAATTCTAAATCTTCTATATTTAAAACTTTTCTTACCCAACTTAAAGCGATGCCAGAATTAGAGAGGACTCCAGAAAGGTTATATAAGTTTGGTAAAGGGTGTTCGTAACAGAGAAATCTATTATCTTTTAGTGGTTTTTTTGTACACAAGTTAAGTCCTTCACTTGTTCCTACAATGTCTGCTAATATATTTTCTTTATTAACTTTAGATCCAATGACAGAAAAGTAAAAATCAGAACCTCCTGCTATAACTTTTACCCTTTCATTGAGAGAGAAACTATTTGCCACATCCTTGTTTATTAGTCCTATGGTTTTTCCACATTTAATAAAAGGTGGGAACTTCGATTCTTCTAAGTTAAAATGGTCAAGACAATTATCATCCCAATAGTAGTTTAATAAACCATCAGCATTATTTACCATATAAGCTTTGCCAGTTAGTGCTAAGTTGATAAAACCATCAATAGAAATAAAATATTTTGTTTTATTATAAGTTTCTATATCGTCATTTTTAATACTTAAAATAGAAGGTAGGAAAAAACTTCCATCAATGTACTTGTTGTAATAATCTGATACCATTTTAGAGTAGGGGGCACCTCGTTTATCCATCCAAAGCCTTGTTTCACTAGCTTCAAAACTAAAGGTAGTATTTTCTAATTTAATGTTTGAATAAAGGGGAATATAACTAGGTCCATTGCTAGATATTATTATAGCTTCTACTTTACTTGTATCAATAGATAATAAATAGTTGGATATAAAATTTAAATAAACCTCAGCATTGATTTGGCATATATCTCCATCTATAAAGGGAAGTACTTTTTTAGTTTGATAATTAAAGAAAGTTCCTTTTTTATTAATTAAAGCTGCTTTTAAATTAGTTGTGCCAAAGTCTATTGCTAGTATCACATTATTTTCCTTCAACAGTATTTTGTTTATGTTTATTATAATAGCTAACTATAATCATGACAATTAAAGTAAAGACACTTGGTATCATTAAAGTTATATCAGAGGGTAGATTGTTCATTCCTTGGATGTAATTAGAGAATGTCTCACTTATTGCAAAAACTAATGTTGCTGGAATTAAGTACTTAATATTTGCTTTGCTTAAAAAGATTATAACTAATGCAAACCAACCTTTATTAGCACTCATTTGTGATATAAAAGCTCCTTGTCTTAGAGAGAGGTAGCTACCAGCTAATCCACAAAAAATACTAGAAAGAATTAAGGCTATTGTATCGATTTTCACTTTTGATATTCCATATGCATCTAATACTTCTGGGTTATAACCACACGCTTTTAACTTTAAACCAAAAGGAGTTTTTTCAATTAGTAAAAAGATTCCAATAAACAGTAATAAGGATAGGGGAAGAAATAGTGTTGTTTTACTGAGAAAGAGAAAATCAATTGTTTTTAAAGAGGGCATATTTAATCTTAATAAACCTTTTGAATTAAAGAAAGAATAAGTTATTATAAGAGTTAATGCTGTTGCCAACATATTGCTTGCAAGTCCTGTTATAAAGGGGTTAGTTTTTAAATAAGCATTAATAATACTAATTAGGGACGCTAATAATATTGATGATAAAACTCCTATCAATGTCCCTAGTAGCAAAGAGCCAGTTAAATTTGCCCCTATAATGGCAAACAAGGCACCTATTAAAGTTAAACCTTCTAATGCTATATTAAGAGTTCCACTAACAGCTGTTATAATTCCACCAAGTGCTATTAGAAAAAGAGGAGTAAATACATTTAACGTACTACTTATTACTGATAACATTTTTTTCCTCCCCTAATAATGTTTTGCTTGTAATTAAAAGGAAAATCACTGCTTGAAAAACAAGAGCTAAATCACTACTTATATCACTATTTTGCATAGCCATAATTGATCCTTGATTTACTAATGAAATAATAAAAGCTATTGGTACAATTGCAATAGGGTTATTTAAAGCAATTAAAGATATTGTTAGAGCACTAAACCCTAATCCTGATGAAAAGCCTTTTATTACACTTTGATAATTTCCAAATATATATAATCCACCAGAAAGAGCCATTAGAGCACCACTAATACTAAAATTAAGTAAGTAGTTTCTTTTTAGTGATATTCCACCGTATCTAGCAAATTCTTTATTAAACCCTATAATTTTGGTTTCATATCCAAATTTTGTTTTATTAAAAATAACATAAAATATAATAGCAAAAATTAAAGCAAAAATAATGGATGTTGATAGATTTGATGGTAAGTAAATTTTACTAAGCATATGCTCTACTTTTCTAGTAGATTGAAGGTTTGAATTAGGATCTTGTAATGGACCTGTAACTAAGTATGAAACAAAATAAGTTATTGCAATTGAAATAAGATATGATGATATTAATTCAGGAGTATCAAACTTTACTTTTAAAAAAGCACTTATAAAAGCAATTAATGCACCTGCTAAAGATGCAATAAGGAGTGCAACTATTATGCTAGATTTTCCTATCGGCCCTAAGTATATAGCAACTATTGTAGCAACTAAAGCACCGCTATAAATTTGACCATCTCCTCCTAAATTTATCAAGTTACATCGAAATGCAATTGCAATGCCGAGTGAACTAATAATTAAAGGCGCTGTTTGAGAAAGAGTGTTACCTAAAAAATAAGGAGAGCTTAAGGGCCCAATAAATATTTGATAAATAGTATTTAACGGGTTTGAGCTCATTAAGAATACTAGAGCGACTAAAAGTAAAAAACTTATTAAAAAAATATAGAATATTCCTTTTAGCTTTCTCATATGCGCTTTTTCCCCAACATATATTTTCCAATTTCTTTATTAGATATTTGAACATCGTTGTTAAATGTCTTAGCAATCTTACCTTCAAATATAACATGAATACTATCACTTAACTTAATTACTTCATTTAAATCAGACGATAAAAGTATAATAGCTTTGTTTTTTTCTTTTAATTCAAGAATTTTTGAATGTATAAAGTTTGTCGAGTTTAAATCCAGTCCCCATGTAGGGTTGGAGAAAACTATATAATCATCCATATTGTCTATTTCTCTAGCAACTATAGCTTTTTGTATATTCCCTCCACTTAATGTTCCCATTTTTTGATGAGCTAAACCTTTTATATTGTATTTAGAAATAAACCCTTTTGCAATTTTGTTTTTATCTTTTAAATGCGCTCTTTTATTTATTATTAAGTTTTCACTTAATGTTGCTCCTGCTGCAGAACCATAATGGTTTCTGTCTGATGGAACAAAAGCTAAGCCAATTTTTCTTAGTTGGGGGGCTTTTAGTTGAGTAATATCCTTTGAATTATATAGTATCTTACCTGAGGAGACTGTCATCATTCCTCCTAGAACTGCTTCTAATACGCCTTTTCCATTACCGCTTACAGCACAAAACCCAAGGATTTCACCTTTATGTAGCTTAAAACTAATATCATGAAGTAGGGGCTTCTTTTGAGAATGTTTTTTAAGTGTTATGTTTTTAAACTCAAGGACTACTGTGTTACTTTTTTTATTGTGTGTAATTTTCTTAGCATTAATACTGTCATTACCTATCATTAATTTGGTAAGTTTTTCTTCAGTTAAATTGTTTGTTTGGTAGCTTCCAACGAGATTTCCTTTTCTTAAAATCACTACTTTATCACTAATTTTAATTATTTCTTTTAATTTATGTGTAATTAAGATTATGCATTTGTTTAACTTTTTTAAATTATTAATTGTTTGGAACAATTTATCAGCTTCAATCTCTGTTAATACCGATGTAGGCTCATCAAATATTAATATATCTGCATCTCTATAAAGCATTTTTAGGATTTCAACAATTTGTTTGTCGCCAGTAGATAAGTCTTTAATAAGTGTAGTTGCTTTTAAATTGAAGCCATATTTATCAATTAAGGTTTGTACTTGTGAGTTTATCTTTTCTTGGTTTGTGAAAAAAAGGAGCTTTTTATTCTCTTCTCCCAATGCTATGTTTTGGGCAATTGTGAACTCTTCAATTAGTTTGAAATGTTGAAAAACCATTCCGATTTTATGTTTAATAGCATCTTGTGATGATTGAATTAACAGCTTTTCTTTATTTAACTTTATTTGACCACTATCTGGTTTGACAACTCCATATAGTATTTTAACAAGGGTTGATTTACCAGCTCCGTTCTCACCGGCAATAGCTGTAATTTCTCCCATTTTAAAAGATGTTGAAACTTTATTAAGAGCTAAAACTCCAACATCTTTATATAGTTTTGTAATATTTGTTAATTCAATTGTTTTACTCATCTTTCAAGTAGAATTTCTCCGTTTTCAACCCTTTCTAGCCAGGTTAAAAAGTCATCCCTAATTGAAGAAGGTAAATGTTCTTTAAAAAGAGGATCATCACTGTAAAACCCTATAAATCCACTATCAATTGATACGACTTCAGCTTCACCCCAATTAATTTTATTATTATAAGCATCGTCCAAAATTTTAAGAGCTAGCTCTTTTTGATTCATTGCGCCACATCCAAGAATTACACCAGGTGCCATTTCATAGACATTCTCATTAGGGAAAACCATATAAGCATTATTTTCTTTAGCACTGTTAATTACTCCAATAGAGGCACTTCCACTAATAGTAGATATAACATCACTTCCATTATTAATCATAGAAGTAGTTAATTCACTTGCTTTTTCAGCATCGAACCAGTTTCCAATTATTCTTTTATCTACCCTAAAGTTTTTATCTACACTGTGAGCACCGTCTAAAAATCCAGGTATAATCTGCTGTGTTATTAATGGATATTCTTGAGATAAAACAAACCCTAACTTGTCTGTATTCCTTATATTGGGTAAGTCACTTCTAGCAATCATTGCAGCTAGTTTTCCTAAAATGTAGGATTGTTGGTATTGGTTAAATTCAAATGTTGCAATATTGGGATTGCCTGCAAAATAGGCATCAGTTATTAAGAACTTTTGATCTGGGAATTTCTTTGAAATTTCATCACATATTTCAGGAAGTGAAGGGTTTGTAGTTATTACAAGATCATATTGATTAGTAGCAACTAAGCTCGTTAATTGAGCTTCCCATTCAGCTTGGTTATATCCTGCTTCATATGTTTTAATTTTTACATTTGGATATTTATTAGCAAACTCTATTGCCCCATTATTTAGCTTTTGGTAAGGGGGGCTTCCAGCTAAATTTCCACTTATATATACTAATACAGAAAACTCATCATTGCTTTCTGCCTTTTCTTTGCTTCCACCTGAAAAAAGAGGTAAGAGGGCAAATGCCACTACCAGTAAAATAAATAAAAACCTTTTCATTCTAAACTCCTTATAAAAAACATAAGAATTGTTAAAAAAAACTGCAAGTATATTGTTTGAAAAATCAACTTAAAAGAAGCTTTATCTCTTACGAAAGAAAACTTACGTTAGCTTTTTTGCAAAATTTAAGTTTGATACTCTAAAATTTCACAATTATTAACTTTAAAAGAGTTAAACTCTTCAAGGCTTAAAGATGTAAAATAGGAGTGAATAAGCTTAGAGACTGTAGAGTGGCTTACAATTAGGACAGTTGAATCCTTTCTGTAATTGTTTAATAAATAGTCTAAAAAAGAATAGACTCTACTTGCAGCCTCAACCATAGATTCCCCACCATTAAACTTTTTAAAAGGGTCATTTCTTATAGCTCTAAACTCAGGATCATCAAAATCGCTAGCTTCTTTATCACCAAAGTTAAACTCTACAAGTCTATCATCCACTATAGCTTTTTGATTAAAAAGCTTTTCAATGGGAAAGCTTGTTTCACGTGCTCTTTTAAGAGAAGAAACAAAAATATAATCAAAACGAAGTTCTCTATCAATTATTGTTTGTTTAAGATTTTGGGCTTGCTGTAATCCAACTTCATTTAAACTAATGTCGCTTAATCCGCAAACTTTTCTTTCACTATTAAAACTTGTTTGACCGTGTCTAGTAATATATATTTTCATATATAGGATTATAGGCAAATAATAATTGTTAGTCGATATAAAAAGGACCCTAAGGCCCTTTTATTATTATTCCATTGTAAAGATTATATTTACAGTTGTTGTAATAGTTAACTCCCCAGTTGGAGTTTGAGTAGAGTAGGAAGCACTTTCAGCTACCATGAATTTAGCATTGACGCTTCTATCGTAGGGAAGTGCTGCAGGAGCAGATCCTTCAGATATGCTTATTGGTCCAACAATTTCCATATCAGCCGCATTAGCGAGTACTTTCGCCTTATCAATTGCATTTTCAACTGCCTTTATTCTTGCTTTCTCATAAGCTTCTGTTTTATCTTCTTTATCAAAGTTTATTGAATAAAGGTTAATGTTTGTTATTTTACTTAGTTCGTCAATTATTTTTCCAAGGTTGTTTACATTTCTTAGTTTAACACTAAGACTTTGAGTTGCTGATTGACCAGTTAATATTCTATTTCCATCTTCCCAAACATATTGAGGATTTAAGTTTATAGAATTAGTAGCAACATCTTTTTCTTGAATATCATAAGAGTACAATATTTCTAATACTTTAGATATTTTCTTGTTAGTTAGATTCAGTGCTTCACTAGTTGTTTCTTCAGTTTCATTTACTTGAACAGTAAATGTTACTATATCTGGGCTTAAAGTTACTTCCCCGCTTGCTGAAACAGAAAGTAGTTTATCATCACTTTTTACATCTTGTGAACTTAAGCAAGAAGTAAGAAATACTGTTATTAATAATATTCCTACGATGAGGCTTGTTTTTTTATTCATTTTGTTTAACTCCTAATTTTATTGTTCTATAATAATAACATAAAAAAGGATAAAAAAGTATCCCCACTAATTTAGTAGGGATACTTAAAATTTAATTAATCTTTAAATTATATCATGGTTGGGATAACAGCAAGTAAAACACCAGCTGCTACTGCAGAACCAATAACACCTGCTACGTTAGGTCCCATAGCGTGCATTAGTAGGAAGTTTTGTGGGTCTTCATCTTGACCAACTTTACTTGCTACACGAGCAGCCATTGGAACAGCTGAAACACCAGCTGCGCCAATTAAAGGGTTAACAGGGTTTTTCTTATCAACTTTATTCATTATTTTAGCGATAATAACACCAGTTCCTGTACCAATTGAGAATGCAACCATTCCTAAGACTAAGATACCTAAAGTATTTAAGTTTAAGAAAGCGGCAGCTTCCATTTTTGATCCAACAGCAAGTCCTAAGAAAATTGTAACAATATTCATTAAAGCATTTTGCATAGTATCACTCAATCTTGCAGTAACTCCACATTCTTTAGCTAAGTTACCAAACATTAGGGAACCTAATAATGGAGTAGCAGAAGGAAGAAGTAATGCACAAACTAATAATACTGCAATTGGAAATAAAATCTTTTCTAACTTTGAAACAGGACGTAATTGTTTCATTTTAATTTTACGCTCATCAGAAGTAGTTAAAGCTTTCATAATAGGAGGTTGAATAATAGGAACTAAAGCCATGTAAGAATAAGCTGCAACAGCGATAGATCCTAATAATTCAGGCTTTAATCGGCTTGTTACGTAAATAGCTGTAGGTCCATCGGCCCCACCTATAATACCAATTGATCCCGCAGCACTTAAATCAAAAGCAATACCAGGGATAAATGAAAGAGCTAAAGCACCTAGTAAAGCAATAAAAATACCAAACTGTGCAGCAGCACCTAAAAGTAATGTTTTAGGGTTTGCGATTAAAGGTCCAAAGTCAGTCATTGCACCAACACCCATAAATATGAGGATTGGGAATAAACCTGTAGAAAGACCAGAATCAAACAATAATTTAATAAAACCAATAGAGCCAGTGCTAGGATCAATTCCTGCAATGTATGCTAAAGGGATATTACTTAGTATACAACCAAATCCGATTGGTACTAGTAGTAGAGGTTCAAAGCCTTTGCTTATAGCAAGATATAGTAAGGTTAAACCTACTATAATCATTGCTATACTGCCTAAGCCAAATTCGCTACCCGCTAGTCCCAGAAATCCGTAGATTCCGGTTGTTTGCCATAATTGGGAAAGTGAATGTCCAATCATATCTATTTTTTCTCCTTAGCCAATAACCATTAATTCATCATCTGCGTTAAGTTGGTCACCTTGACTTACACAAATTTTACTTACAACACCATCTTTAGGAGCGAAGATTTCATTTTCCATCTTCATAGCTTCCATAACCATAACAGCTTGGTTTTTCTTTACAGTATCTCCCACTTTAACGTCGATACGTAATACTAACCCAGGCATTGGAGCTGTAATTGACTCTCCACCAGAAGTAGAAGGAGCAGCTGCTACAGGAGCATTGCCACTAGCACTAGGAGCAGGAGCAGCAGTACCACCGATAACTACAAGAACATCATCAGCTTGGCATTGGTCTCCATTTTCAACTTTAATTTCAGTTATTGTACCATCAGCAGGAGCAAAAACTTCATTTTCCATTTTCATAGCTTCCATTACGAGAATACAATCATTTTTCTTAACAGTGTCACCAACTTTAACGTTAGTTTTTAAAATTAAACCAGGCATTGGAGCAACAACATCAATACTTTGAGTAGAAACTGGAGCACTTGCTACAGGAGCTGCTTTTGCAATTGCTGATTCGTCGATTCCATTAATAATAGACAGAGGATAAGATACACCATTAACATTAGCTTCATTTTTGCCAAGTTTAACACCATAAGCTTGTCCATTAACTGTAACTGTGTATTCGCCGTTCTTTTTGGCTTCTTCAGCTTCTTGATCAACTTTTCTAACACCATTAGCCTTAGATTTGCCAGTTAGGTATAAAACACCTTTTTCTTTACATGCTGCAACGATAAAAATATTTTCTTCAGTAAGTTCAAGATTTTCTTCTTTTAACATTTTAATTGCAACATCACGGCCTTTAGTTGGGTCCGCATCGTTAATATCTACAACTTTCTTTGTTGTAGGAGGTAAACCTAATTGCTCTTCTGCAATTTTAACAACTTCAGGATCTGGAGCTACTGGTGTTTTACCAAAATAGCCAAGAACCATTTTACCGTAACCTTCTGCAATTTTTTTCCAATCGCCAAACATAACGTTATTAAAAGCTTGTTGGAAATAGAATTGAGAAACTGGAGTTACAGATGTTCCAAAACCACCCTTTGCTACAGCTTCACCCATTTCGCCAATAATAGCAGGATATTTATCCATTAAATTATTGTCACGTAACATTTGTGTGTTTGCTGTTAAAGCTCCACCTGGGAGAGGGAAGAAAGGAATGTTAGGATTAACTTTAGTAGCCTCTGGTGGAGTAAAGTAATCTTTCATACAGTCTTCAAAGACTAATTCTGCTTTTCTAACTTTTTCAATATCAATACCTAAATCATAGTCTGTACCACGAAGAGCGTGCCACATAGTAATAATATCAGGTTGACAAGTTCCACCGGAAACAGGAGACATTGATAAGTCAACTTGGTTAGCGCCAGCTTCGATAGCACTCATGTACTGTTGAATTGATACACCTGCTGTTTCATGGCTGTGCATAACAATTCTAACATCTTTGCCTAAAAGCTTTCTTGCTCTTTTAATTGTGTTATAAACTGTTCTTGGAGTAGAGGTACCAGAAGCATCTTTAAAACATACTGAATCAAAAGGAATGTCTGCATCTAAAATTTGTCTTAATACCATTTCGTAGAAATCAGCATCATGAGCACCAGTTGTTCCTGGAGGTAAACTCATCATAGTAACTGTTACTTCGTGTTTTAAACCAGCTTCATGGATAGATTTACCACTATCAATTAAGTTGTTTACATCGTTTAAAGCGTCAAAGTTACGAATAGTAGAAATACCATGCTTTTTAAACATTTTAGCATGTAAATCAATAATATCTCTAGGTTGAGAATCTAGACCAACAACGTTAACACCACGGGATAAAGTTTGTAGGTTAGCATCATCTCCTGCTACACGTCTAAATTCGTCCATCATGTCAAAGGCATCTTCATTACTATAGAAGTAAAGTGATTGGAAACGAGCTCCACCACCAGCTTCAAAATGGTTAATGCCTGCCTCTTTAGCTGCTGCTACAGCCGGCATAAAATCTTTTGTGAATACACGGGCACCGTATACTGATTGGAAACCGTCTCTAAAGGCGGTACACATAAAATCAACTTTCTTTTTCATTACTTTTCCTTAATTTATTCTCGAGACTTTGCAACAGCTGCTGCTATAACGGCTGCTATTTCTGCGTCAGCACTTACGTTGGCTGTATTTATACTAGAAGAATTTGCTGCTGCTGGAGCAACTTGAGGTCTTCTAGCTTCAATTTTTTTAACAAAGGAACTTAATCCTTTTGTTACAAAAATTAATACAATAAGGAATATGAGAACTGTTCCCATTCCTAATAGTGTAAGTGTGACACCGTTGAGTAGCTGAGCAACGAGTTGGTCATTTGTCATTTGTGTCATTAAAATCATACGAACTCCTGAATTTTGTATGTTGAATGTATTTTACTTAAATACTCTAATGTATAATAATGATATGTGGCTTTAGTTTCAAGCATAATGAGCTTAAAATATATGTGAAATCCTTAAGTATTTATTTCGCTAATAACAATATATCTCTCTTTTGAGACGTGATATTAAGTCATATATATGTATCAATCAAAAACATGCAGCCATGTTCAATTTCATTCAAAGATTATGGGCTAAAGGTTAAAAATAACACATAAAAAGAGAAGAAAACTAACTAAGCTTTTGATATATATATTAGTAAAATATCTAATTACTTTTTATTAATTGAAGTAAACACTGTTAATTAGTGGAAATTATCTTGTCGTTAACAGTTTATAGGAAAGTGAGACAATATTTTATGTTTTGGTATGTAGAAATGAGAGAAATGCAAATCAAATGAAGATAATATTTTATAATTGGATATCTAGTAAAAGACAAATGTCAATAATAAATTAATTATTATTTATCTCTTTATTGCTTAAAAGTTATATTTTTACTATTCTTATAGAAATGATTTTAGAAATTAGGAGTATATAATGTCACATCAAGGAACACCTGACGAACAGGCAATAAAAGATGCCAAAATTAGGCAACGATTAGATAGAATTAGTAGAAAAATAGTTATTATGAGTGGTAAAGGTGGAGTTGGAAAGTCGACTGTTACTGTTAATTTAGCTAATGCTTTAGTTGATGCAGGTAAAACTGTAGGTATTTTAGATACAGACTTGCACGGCCCAAATGTTGCAAAAATGCTTGGTTGTGAAGAGGGAACCCTTGAAAGTAGAGATGGACAAAACTTTTTGCCTGTAAAAGTTAGAGATGGACTTTTTGTAGTAAGTCTTTCTTTTGCTCTTAATAACAATTCTGACCCTGTAGTTTGGCGTGGACCAATGAAAATAGCAGTTATAAAACAGTTTTTAGGTGATGTTGAATGGGGTAATTTAGATTACTTATTAATAGATACACCTCCAGGAACTGGTGATGAGCAATTAACTGTAATTCAAGCTATTCCTGAAATGACAGGCTCTATTATAGTAACTACTCCTCAAGATGTTGCTGTTTTAGACGCTAGAAAGAGTGTGAATTTTTCTAGAAAGTTAGGCGTCGCAGTTCTTGGTATTATAGAAAATATGAGTGCATTAATTTGCCCAGATTGTGGAAAAGAAATTCCAATCTTTGGTAAAGGTGGTGGAGAGAAGATGTCTCTAGAGATGGACACTCCATTTTTAGGGAGTATCCCCTTAGAAATGCATTTAAGAGAATATGAAGATATAGGAGAAAGTACTTTATTAAAAAGTCCAGAAAGTCGAAGTACAAAAGCTTTGCTGAAAATTGCTTCTTTTTTAGATTCTAGTATTGCAGTATCAACTGATAAGAAAGATCTAAAAGATACCCCTAGTTGTGCTCCTTCAGCTTGTTCAACGTGTTCAAGTAATTGTAGTTCGAGAAAAGAAGATTAATGAAAAAAGATAAATTTAAAATTGGTAATGTTGAAGACTTAAATCATTTAATATGGGAAGAGAAAAATAGGAAAACTATTTTAAACACTCCCATATTTGATTTAGTTGAAGTAAATAGGGAATCGAGCTATGGAGTTTCTTCAAACTTCTATACTTTAAAAAGTCCTGATTGGGTTACAATCATTCCTTGGTATCTTAATGAGCATAATATTCCATGCTTTGTTATGGTCCAGCAGTTTAGGCATGGAAACGCTAGAGTTATTAGAGAGTTTCCTGCCGGTATGGTTGATGAAGGTGAAAAAGCTATCACAAGTGCTTATAGAGAATTAGAAGAAGAAACAGCTTTAAGTGCAGAGAGAATGATTTTCCTAGGAAAAGTAAATCCTAATCCTGCAATAATGACTAATGAAGCAAATTTTTATTTAGCAAAAGATGTATATAAGGTAGCAGAAAAACTTCAACTTGACTCTACAGAGCAAATAGAGGTTGTTTCAGTTCCAGTATCTGAAGCTATTGAAAAAATAGGATTAGATCCTTTGTACGATAATGGTGTTATGTTGATGGCAGTTTCTCTTTTCTTAAAGCATACTAAGGAAAATCCGTCCCTACTATAATTAAAAAAATCCTTGTTTTAACCCTCCATTGTAGAGTATTATAGCTATATGAATTTAAACTTAATTTTTATTTTAGTAATTGTAATTATAGTTATACTTGTTTTGTGGAGTTCTACTCTAGTTTTTTATCGCGATAAAAATACTAGTGTTATTGATAGCGATGAAGACAAAGTGTTTTCACCTAAATGTAAAAGTATAATTTTAAAGCATAAAAAGAAAGTAGATACTGCAGTTTTAATGATTCATGGCTTTCCTTCAACTCCAGCTGTATATGATTATTCAGCCAATTGTTTTTTTGAACATGGATTTGATTGCTTTGCTTTCTTACTACCAGGCTTTGGAACAAATATTGAAGACTTTAAGAAAACTTACTTTAACCAATGGTTCGATTTTGTTTGTAGAAAATATGAGTTATTAAAAAGTGAGTATGACAATGTTGCAATTGTTGGAATTAGTATGGGAGGAGCTTTAACACTAAAGCTTGCTGAGAAATATAGTGATAGCAGTATTGCACCATTAGCGGTTGTTCCAATAAGTGCTCCTGTAATTTATAATAGTTTATTAAAGGACAGAAAAGTAACAAGCTTTGGTTTTTACTTTGCAAGAATTGTTTCTATATTTAAAAAGTATTTTAAAACTTCAATAAAAAACATTGATAAAGATGGAGAAGATGGAGCGGACAGGTGGCTAGGGTACTCGGGACTCTTTTTACCACAAGCTTTGAGCTTGGTGTATGCTGAAAAAACAATTAGAAAAGAACTATATAAAATAACGTGCCCTATGTTTGCTATACACAACGTAACGGATGAGACAGTACCGTTTTTCAACCTACCGATCATAGCAAAAGAAAATAATTCGAAATATTTTAGATCTAAAGTTATTAAAATGGATAAATTTAAACACACTAAACACGTTTTATTATTATACTTTTCAGTACAAGAAGAATTAACAAATGATATTATTAAGTTTATAAAAGGAAGACGGGATGAAAAGACAAGATTACATTAGTTGGGATGAATATTTTATGGGATTGGCAGTATTAAGTGCCATGCGGAGTAAAGATCCTAGCACTCAAGTAGGTGCTTGTATTGTTAATAAAAGCAATAAAATTGTTGGAATTGGTTATAATGGTTTTCCAATAGGCTGTAGTGATGACACCCTTCCTTGGCAGCGAAGTGGAGAGTGGTTAGATACAAAGTATCCTTATGTTTGTCATGCAGAGTTAAATGCAATTTTAAATAGTGTTAGTAGGGATTTAAATGAATGTTCTATTTATGTTGGATTATTTCCTTGTAACGAATGTGCAAAAGCTATTATCCAAAGTGGAATAAAACATGTAATTTATTTAAGTGATAAATACTCAGATTTAGATACTACAATAGCATCAAAGAAAATGTTTGATGCTTCTGGTGTTGAGCATAGAAAATTAGTACCTGAACATTTAGAGTTATCCATCAATTTGGATGAAGATAAAATTTAATAGGTAGGAATAGTGAAAATAAGAAAAAGTTTTGTTATTGTTTTGATAGCTGGGTTATTATTAACTTCTTGTTCTACTTTGGATACTGCAAATGATTTTACTTTTAGTAATGAAAACATTGTAGTTACTATTGATGTTGATAAAGAAGAACTTAAGGAATTTGAAATTAATATAAAAAATGTTAGCAAAAGCGATATGTTAATTTTAATTCCAGAAGTAAAAGTGTTAACTCTTGATGGTACCTACGCCCCTATAATGAGCGTTAATGATGCTTTATCTGAAGATACGACAATTGAGATAAAAGATATTGTTTTAAAAGCTAATGAGTCTTTCAAAGAAAGATACGTTGCCGTGGGATATTTAAAAAAACAAATATTGAAAAATGAATTTGTTTTATTACCTTGGATAAATATAAATAAGTTTGAAGTATCGCTTCCCTATATAATGAATGGGAAAAAGTATGTATTAAAACTATCTTTATAGTTAAAAAATAGCACCTCTTGTTATTTCAAGAGGTGTTTTTAGTTGGTAACGAGATAGCTATTAAAACTCTTTTAACAATAAATCAATATTGTCTTTAAGCATATTATAAAGGGACTCATCTTCATTTGTATTTGGGAAGTTTCTCCAAACTACAAGTGTTGCACCACTATTAACTTCTTTTAGTGGAGCAGCTATTGGGTTGTGAATGTTGTCTATTATTAGAGGCGAATCTAATTTAGACACTTCCTCAATATGTTTAGGAGACACACCATTAGGGCCAAAGGAGCCAACTACATTTAACCCAAGTGATTTTGCAAAAGATACTTGGTGAAAATGAACATAAGAGTCAACTTTATTAAGCTTTTTTTCTTCAATTTGGGCTCTTGCCATCTTAAATAAATCTTCAATTTTTTCAACTCTAGCTTTACTTTTTTCTTCACTGTTATACTTTGTGCTAATTTTTTCAGCTTGTTTTTTTATGTTGTCTAAACTATTTCCTGTTGTAATTTGCAGAGTAATTTCTTCATCTATAAGATTATTAGAGAGAGTTTTCATCATTGTTTCATACCCTGCATAAATAAAGGCTTCACTGTTTTGAATAGTTTGAATATCACTTGGGACTATTTCATATTCAGGGGGATGCGTTAATGTAGAAGGTGCTATGCTTTTAACATTGTCTAAACCTCCAACATACGCAAATGACACACACCAGCTAGTGCTTGCAACATAGGGAGAGCTTTCTTCTTTAACTCCTTGTGAGAAAAGAGAGAAACTTACGAATACAATAATAAGAGTGGAACATAATATTTTTTTCATTTAATTTTCCTTTTTTTTATATATT
>CAZHNE010000027.1:0-3167 GCA_964533775.1 uncultured Spirochaetaceae bacterium
GTTTTAAGTTCTAATAAGTCGACATATCCCTCACATTCCTTATACCAATTAACAACTATTGCCTTCATATAATTAAATTGAAAGTCAAACCACTGTCTTTCAAGGATAGGGTTTTCTTTTAAAACTTCTTTAAACTTTCTAAAAACACCTCTTCCAGTATAGAAAACATGATCTAGCTTCTTTTTATATATAGGGTTCTTAACATCCTTTATAAACATTTCCCTTATTTTAAACCCTTCTATTGATCCCCAGGGAGGAAGTTCTAAAAATCTCTCTTCATCATCTTCTATACTAATAGATATTAAAGCATTTGAGCTCTTACTTTCTTTAACAACCACATCGGATTCTTCAAAGGTAGAAACCTCAACTACTTCCCCACTTACTAAATCTAAAAAACCAATAGTATCTTGATTTTCCATAGAAAATATAATGTCTTTTAATAAATAAGAAGTTAATGGCGGAAGCTTATATGTATCTTTTTCCATAATTTTCTCCTTTCCATATTCTAATTCAGAATTTACAATTTGAGAAGATTTATTATCGACAAATAAAAAAAAAGATAAAAATCCTCTTTTATACTGTTTTTTTAGACATCTTATTAAGGGATAAGAGTTATTACCTTGACAATTAGTCAGAAAATTACGATATTTTAAACACGATATAAAAATATCAGGAGTTAAATCATGAGTATTATTGAATCAATTGAAGCAAGGGAAATCCTTGACTCTCGCGGCAACCCTACAGTAGAGGTTGATGTTATTTTAGAAAGTGGTTTCATGGGTCGTGCAGCAGTACCTTCAGGTGCTTCTACAGGTGTTCACGAAGCTGTTGAACTACGTGATGGTGATAAAAGCCGTTACTTAGGCAAAGGTGTTTTAAAAGCTGTTGATAATGTTAACAACATTATTGCTCCAGAAATCGAAGGAATGGACGCTCTCAGTCAAGTTGCTATAGACCAAGCAATGATTGCTCTAGATGGTACCCCTAACAAAGCTAAATTAGGTGCAAACGCTATTTTAGGTGTTTCTATGGCAGTAGCTCGTGCAGCAGCTGACTATTTAGACAGACCTTTATTTGCTTACCTTGGCGCTTATCACGCTTGTACACTTCCTGTTCCAATGGCTAACATTATTAACGGTGGTGCTCACAGTGATAATAAAGTTGACTTCCAAGAATTTATGGTTATGCCAATTGGCGCTAACTCAATCAGAGAAGCAATTCGTATGACAACAGAAGTATTCCACAACTTAAAAACTGTTTTAACCGGTCGTGGTTATAACACAGCTGTTGGTGATGAAGGTGGTTTTGCACCAGATTTAAAATCAAACGAAGAAGCTTTAGAAGTTATTATGGAAGCTATCAAATTAGCAGGTTACACTGCTTCTCGTGATGGAGACTTCATGATTGCTTTAGACCCTGCTGCTGCAGAGTTATATAACAGTGAAACAAAACTATATGAACTAAGATGGTCTACTGGTGATAAACTTACTAGTGAACAAATGGTTGATATGTGGGAAGACTGGGCAAACCGTTATCCAATTATCTCAATCGAAGATGGTATGGACCAAGATGACTGGGATGGCTGGAAATTACTAACCGAAAGAATTGGTGACAGAGTTCAATTAGTAGGAGATGACCTATTTGTAACAAACTCAGAAAGACTTCAAATGGGTCTTGATAGAAATATTGCAAACTCAATCCTAATTAAAGTTAACCAAATTGGTACTTTAACTGAAACTTTTGAAGCAATTGACTTAGCACAACGCAACGGTTACACAGCTGTTGTATCTCACAGATCTGGTGAAACAGAAGATAGCTTTATTGCTGACTTAGTAGTTGCATTAGAAACTGGTCAAATCAAAACTGGTTCAATGAGCCGTTCTGATAGAACAGCTAAATACAACCAATTAATGAGAACTGAAGATTACTTAGGCGATACAGCTAAATATGCTGGACGTAAAGCATTTAAAGTTCTTTAATAAAGACTTAAGCAATAAAAAAGGTCCTCCAGTTGGAGGATCTTTTTATTTATCAATAATTGTTCTTTATTTTCTTTTATTAAACAGTTATTACGTAACTCAATACAGTTACTACAACATATGAGGCTACTAAAATAGCTCCTACAAATCTGCCTAGTTTTTCTTTTGAAAATTGTATTGCTAATTTTGAAACTATTAAGACAAAAAGCATTCCTGGGAATAATAATTTAAAGAAGTGAACATCAACGTTTAATCCACCTTTGGTAACAGACGCTGCAGCGCCCACTACAAAGAGCACGTTCAATATGTCGGCCCCTAATACATTTCCTATTGCCAAGTCTCCATGACCCTTTCTAGTAGCTGTAATAGCTGTTATTAACTCAGGTAGGCTTGTACCAAACGCAACTAGAGTAGCTGCTATAACAGTTTCAGGGATATGTAATCTCATTGCTCCCTCTTGTACTGTTGGTATTAACACCTTAGATGATAATATAACAAGACCAATTCCAATAACTAATTTTAAAAAAATGATATGCACAGGTGAATCATCCACCTCTATATCTTCAAGATCTTCGTCTTGAGGACCGTTCTTTGATTGCTTTATAGTATTATAAAGGTAAATTACAAGAATTATTAAAAAAACCCACCCCATATATTGTGGAATGTTTCCACCGTTGGAAAAAGCATTAAACCCTCTTCCAAAAACAAATGCAGTTAGTACTAGTAACACACCAGCAGATAGTTGTAGCCAACTTTGTCTATTAACAACTTCTCTGTTAAATTGAAGGGGATTTATTAAAGCTGCAATACCTAAAATTAAACCAGTATCACAAATAATAGATCCAACAGCATTTCCCATAGCTAAACCAGGAGATCCTTGTAAAGCTGACACAACAGATACAGTAACTTCTGGTAAAGTTGTACCTAAACTTACTATTGTAGCTCCAATTAACATTTTAGGGACACCCCATCTGTAGGAAAGGGCAACAGCTTCATCTACTAAAAGATCAGCTCCTTTACCTAAAGCACCCAAGCTAACTACGACAATTCCAAGCAAAATAACCATACCAGTTACGCCTAAAGGAATTCTACCTATTATATTAACCATTAATTCATCAATCATAATGCACCTATATTACTTTAGAAAATAAAAAAGAACCATCTACATTTATTTAATCTATGGTCTTT
>CAZHNE010000027.1:3267-11996 GCA_964533775.1 uncultured Spirochaetaceae bacterium
CTATTAATAAACAATTCACTAAACTTAAAATCATTTAGATAGTTTTTTTCTTTTAAATAATCCACTGCATTGTGGATCGAATATGTTGAAAACTTTCTTCTTTTTAGTTTTACAGACAATTCAAATTTTGAATGATCTCTATAAGCTAATAAATCTAAGCCTTTTTTTCTACATAAATAACATTCACTTATCTTTTTTAGCTCTAGAAACAAAGTTTCATCTACTTTTGTTTCATCCTCATAAAAAGGAAAAGAAAATTCTATTAGCATTGATTTTGGAATAAAAAAAGGAGAGTCCCCCTTTGAAAGCACATTGATGCCTTCTGGAAAACTTCTCCTCTTGATTGTCGCAACGACCATAATACAAGCTTAACGTTTGCTGAATTGGAATTTTGCGCGAGCACCTTTTTGACCGAATTTTTGTCTTTCGACCATACGTGCATCACGAGTCATATATCCTGCAGAGTGTAAAGCGCTGCGGTAACCTTCATCATTGTCACATAATGCGCGAGCAATTCCGTGACGACAAGCACCAGCTTGTCCTGAAATACCACCACCTTGACAATTGATAATTATATCAAATTTGTCGGCAGTTTCTGTTGTTACTAAAGGTTGTTTTAATATGTTTACCAATAATGGATTAGCAAAATATGTATCTACATCTTTGCCATTAATTTTAATATCGCCTTTACCATCTCTTAAATATACACGTGCAACAGAAGTCTTTCTTCTACCAACACCGATACCAAGATTTATATTAGTTTTTGCATCTTTTTTAGCCATTCTACGCTCCCTTATACTTCAACCGCAATTGGACTTTGAGCCAAATGTGGATGTTCTGCACCAGCATATACTTTCACGTTATTAAAAAGACTACGTCCTAAAGCACCTTTTGGAAGCATACCTTTAATTGCGTGTTCCATTGGAAACTCTGGTCTTCTTTTTAACATATCTGCATAGTTTGTTGCTCTGAATCCGCCTGGGAAGTCAGAGTGTCTGTAGTACATTTTATCAGTATACTTTTTACCAGACATTGCAACTTTTGCAGCATTAATGATTATAACGTAATCACCCATATCTTGGTGAGGTACGTACTCAGGCTTGTTTTTTCCACGAAGAATACGTGCGGCAGCAACAGCTACATAGCCTAATTCAATATTAGCTGCATCTATTACGTACCATTTCTTCTCCATTGTTAGTGGCTTTACAAAAATAGTTTTCATGTTTTAATACCCTATTATATTAAGAGATAAATCTCTTATTAATTATTTATATTTGATAATTACTCTAAGCTTATATTCTCTATTTCTAAAAATTATAGAAACCATGTTACAAATAGCTTTAATCCCTAAGGAAAGGTCGGGTACGAGGGATTTGAGAATCCTACTTCTCCACTACTAATAAATAGTTTAACATTTTAGAATAAACAATGAAAAAATCAACTAACCTTTAATTTTTCTAAAAAAACGAGTTGCGAAGCCCTTTTTTCTAAAACCGATTATCAGTTTTATGATCTTTTAACAAAAATAAATATTATTCACCCTATCTAAGTTTGTCGCTTAATTTAAGTTATCAAAAATCTTTATATTTTAATGTGTAGAAAACTTCTACACGCAACCTCTAAATATCTAACATAAAAGAATGCTTTTTGTCTAGTATTCAACACGTTATTTTCGGCTATTTGTTGTTTCAACAAAAAATTAGCTAAAATTGATGCTGATTACATATATTTAGGATAGATTAAAGTTCATCATAAACTTTTTCAAGTTTAGCAAACTTACTTATATACTTAGCATCTTTTCCATTATCATATTTTACACTTATTATTTCTCTATCATTTCTAAGTGTACTCTCTGTAACCCAGCCTCTTCCTTTTTCTTCGTTAAAAACTCTATCCCCTACTTTATATAGCGATTCAGCAGTTTCTTCCCCTTCTACTTGTTTGTCAAATTTAAAGCTCTTGGCATTAGGAGAAAATCCTTTATGAATCAAATTAGACATATCACTTGTCTTGTTCTTCCACCCTGATTTTTGTTTTGGGTTTTGTTTTCTCTTTAAAGAAAGCGCACTGTTACTAAACAAATCTGTTTTTTCTTCAAACTTTATTGGTTTTGCCCCACTTTCATTGATTAACTCAGAATCTATTTCATCTAAAAATCTAGAGGGGGTTCTGTTAAATTCCACTCTACCCCAAATTCTTCTTGAGGATGCACTATAGAAAGATAATCTATTTTTAGCTCTTGTTGCAGAAACATAAAACAATCGTCTCTCTTCTTCTACGTTTATATCTTCTTCTATACTCATGTGGCTAGGGAAAAGACCTTCTTCTAAACCAACAACATAAACATCTTCAAATTCAAGACCTTTAGTATTGTGCATTGTAATTAATACAACACCATCTTCTTCTTTTTCTTCTAACCCTAATTTAGTTCTATCTAAACAAGCTTCTTCTAAAAACTGTTGTAATCCTTCAACATCTGATGGATACGATTCTAATGCGTTAACTAAAGAGTTTAAGTTTTCCACTTTAAAAGTATTGTTTGTTATATCTTGTTTTTTATAATGTTCAATTAGCCCAACATCTTGTAGCAGTGTTTTAACTCCTAAGGATAAATCACCTTCAGATATTATGCTAAATGATTTTTTCATATTATCAACAAACTCTTTAACATTTTTAATACATCTAGCTGATAAAACTTTATTTTCACAAGCTTTATCAATTGCTTCAAATACATCACCATCAGTTTCTTCTAAAAATGCTTCTATTTTCTTTAAACTGGAAGGACCAATCCCTCTTGCTGGTTTGTTTATCATTCTTCTAAAGTTAACAATATCTTTTGTATTTAAAAACAGTTGCATTAAGGCAAGAGAGTCTTTAACTTCTTCTCTTTCATAGAACTTTAAAGCTCCAATAATTTTATAAGGAATATTTGCTCTATTAAGTAATGTTTCAAAAGGTTGGGACTGAGCGTTTGTTCTATAAAGAATTGCACTATTATTATAGTTGTTTCGTCGTCTAATTAAGTTAATAACATTTAAAGCTTCATCTTGTTCATCACTTACGTAATAAACAGTAGGTTTTTCTCCTCTAAAGTTATTAGTATATAATTCTTTAGGATGACGGGACTTGTTTTTAGCAATGACACTAGAGGCTACATCTAAGATAGAGCCTGTTGATCTGTAGTTTTGATTAAGTGTTATAGTTCTAGAGTTACTAAAAATTTCCGGAAATGATAATATATTCTTTACTTCAGCTCCCCTAAACTTGTAAATACTTTGGTCATCATCGCCAACTGCACAAATAAATGTATCCTCTCCAACTAATGAGTATAATAAGTTAAATTGAGCTACGTTAGAGTCTTGATATTCATCAACTAATATAACTTTAAAACGGTTTCTTACAAAGTTTAGTACATTAGGGTTGTTGTTTAACAACTTATTAGGAATTGATATCAAATCTGCAAAATCCACATTACCAACGTTTCGTATTGCATTTTCATAAGCTGTAAATGCTTTTTTGAAAAAGGGATCTCCTGAAATACTATTTAAATCATCATATGGAGTTATCCCCATATCTTTAGCTCTACTTATTTGTTTTCTTGTAGTGACTAATTCATTTTTAGGTGTGTTAGGGTATAAACTTTTTAAAAGGGATAACGAATCACTATCATCGTAAATGGTGAAGCTACTAGCTAAATTTGCTTCTTGGGTAAATCTTCTTAAAAGCCAAACTCCAAAAGAGTGAAACGTTCTAATATTAAATGAAGTGGGGTCAAGGGACGGTAACATTTCCTCCACCCTCTCTTTCATTTCTTTTGCAGCCTTATTTGTAAAAGTAACGGCTAAAATATTCCATGGATTAATATTTAGTTGTTGGATACAATAAGCTATTTTAGTTGTAATAACACGGGTTTTTCCACTTCCAGCACCCGCAAGAACGAGAAGAGGTCTAGAATTTTCTAAAACTGCTTCTTTTTGCTCTTTATTTAACTTATCTATCCAAGTTTGTAAACTATCCATTAAATTCTCCCAACACAACTGCTTCTAAATCTACACCATTTACTTTTCTAATTCCCACCTTTATAACAGTTCCAGGAACTAAGTCTCTTCCCATTATTACAGTAGCCCCATCAACTTCTGGTGCTTGAGAATATATTCTTGCAATAGCTAAATCTTCACCTTCTATTTTTTCCTCAATAAGAGCATCATAAACATTGCCTACAAATTTTTCTAAGTTTTCACTTGTTATTTTCTCTTGTATTGCTTGTAATTTCTTTTGGTCTTTTGTAGCTCTTTTTATAACTTCCTCGTGAGCTTCTCCACTAATCATATCAAAAGCTCTTGTATCTTCTTCTCTACTATAAACAAAAGAGCCCATCCAATCAAACTTGCATTTTTTAGTAAATTCAAACAACTCTTTTACATCTTCTTCTGTTTCTCCAGGAAAGCCTAACATTAATGTTGTTCTAATTACTGCATCAGGAAGAGATTCTCTTATTTCTTGTATCAAATTATAATAGCTTTCACTTGTTCCAACTCTACCCATTTTTCTTAAAATAGTGGTTGATGCATGCTGAAAAGGTATATCAAAATAAGGGATAACCTTCTCGTGTGTTTTAATAAATTGTATTAACTCTTTTGGGAAAGCATCTGGGTGTATATAAAGGAGTCTTAATTTAAAGTCTCCATCTATTTTACAAATTTCATCTAATAGAGAGATTAATTGAGACTCTCCTGTTACATCTAAACCAAAAGCTGCTAAATCTTGAGCAATAATATTAATTTCTTTTGTTCCATTTTCTATTAACTCTCTAGCTTCATTCATAATTTGAACTCTGCTTCTTGATCTTAATGGCCCTCTTATAACAGGGATAGCACAAAATGCACAGCGGTGATTACACCCTTCACTTAGTTTTAAATAAGCAGCACCGGGAAAGTTAAGGATTGTACTTCTAGAGTAATAATCATCACTTGGGTTTTCAGGATACTCAGGAGCAGAGAGAAGTTGATCTTCTTGAGTTGTTAATTTATCAAGAAAGTCGCTAATTTGCTTTAAGTCCCTATTTCCAAATATGCCATCAGCTTCTGGTAAATCTAATATATCAATATATCTTTGAGCTAAGCATCCTCCAAAAATAATTTTGGCCTCTGGTGCTATTTTTTTGAGAGAAAACAATGTTTCTATTGCTTCTTCTTTAGCACTTTTTATAAAACCACAAGTATTTATAAAAATAATGTCGCTCTCTTTTGCATCAAATGTTATTTCGTAACCTTTTTCTTTAACCAAGTTAATAATTACTTCTGCATCAACTTGATTTTTTGAACAGCCTAAGCTCTCCATGTAAAACTTTTTACCCATATTTGTATCCTAATAAATATTGCCAATGTTCCCATAATTATAGGATATCATTGGCAACGCTTGTCAATAAGTTATTATAATAATAGTACTATTAACTATTTCTTTTTCTTAAGTTTATCTGTTTGTTTCTTTTTATCTGCTTGTGCATCTTCTAAACTAATTTTTGAATAATCTTTTTCACCATATAACCAACAAGCTACTTGATGGTCATTACCCAACTCAAATGATGGTGGAACATGACAAGTACACCATGGCATTCTTTTTGGACAACGAGCTTGGAAATAACAACCATCTTGTTTTTTATCAGGAGAAGGAACATCTCCTGTTAAAATTATTCTCTGTCTCTTTTTTTCAATTGAAGGATCTGGAATTGGAGCTGCAGATAAGAGAGCTTGAGTATAAGGGTGAGCAGGGTTTTCATATAACTCATCCGAAGCAGCTAGCTCAACAATTTTACCAAGATACATTACTGCAACTCTTGTTGAAATATGCTGTATAACTGCCAAGTCGTGAGCAATGAAAACATAAGTTAGATTCAAATCTTTTTGTAACTGTGTTAAAAGGTTTAAAATTTGAGCTTGAATAGATACATCAAGGGCAGAAACAGGTTCATCTGCTAGTATAATTTTTGGATTCAAAGCCAAAGCCCTAGCAATACCTATTCTCTGTCTTTGTCCACCTGAGAATTCATGAGGATATCTATTTTTAAAAGCTTTATTTAAACCAACAGTTTCCATTAATCTTTCAACTTCTTCTTCTATGTCCATTTTAGACATTGGTTTTTCTAGTAGCCCTCTTTTATTAAACACGACTAAAGGTTCACTAATAATAGTTCTAACTGTCATTCTAGGATCTAAAGAAGCGTATGGATCTTGGAATATCATTTGGATATTTCTTCTTGCTAAAGCTAACTCTTTTTCTGATGCTTTACAAAGATTTAAACCTTCAAATATAACATCACCTGAAGTAGGTCTATGTAGTTGAGCAATAGATCTAGCAGTTGTTGATTTACCACAGCCTGATTCACCAACTATTCCTAATGTTTCACCTTCTCTTACTTCAAAAGAAATTCCATCAACAGCCCTAATAGAACCAATTTGTCTATTTAATATACCGCCAGTTTTTATAGGAAAATGTTGCTTTAGATCTATTACTTCTAAAAGTACTTTATTTTCTTTACTCATTATTTATCATTCTCCTTTTCAGCATCTTTAATTGCTTGTGCCTTTTCTTCTTCACTAGCATATAGCCAACAACTTGCAAAGTGATCATCAGCTATTTTATAAGTTGGAGGTAATGCCACTCGGCATACATCCATAACTTTGTGACAGCGAGGATGGAAAGGACAACATGGTGGCAAATCAATAACGTTTGGTGGTTGTCCCTCAATTGAGAACAACTTCTTATTTTTATTTTTTGTATCCATTCTTGGAACACTTTGAATTAAGCCACTTGTATATGGGTGAGCTGGGTTATTATATAACTCATAAGTATAAGCTTGCTCTACAATTTTACCTGCATACATAACACAAACTTTATCACACATTCCTGCTACAACACCCAAGTCGTGTGTAATCAAGATTACAGCTGTACCAAAATCTTTACTTACTTGTTGAATTAGTTCAAGAATTTGAGCTTGAATTGTTACATCCAATGCGGTAGTTGGTTCATCAGCTATTAATACTTGAGCATTACAAGATAAAGCCATAGCTATCATTACTCTTTGTCTCATACCACCTGAAAACTGGTGTGGATAAGAATCTACTCTTTCTCTTGCTGCTGGAATACCAACCTTTTCTAACATTTCTATTGAACGCTCTCTTGCTTCTGCTTTAGTAACATTCTTTTCATGTAAACGAATAGTCTCAATCATTTGTGTCGAAATTCTTAAAAATGGATTTAAACTTGTCATCGGGTCTTGGAAAATCATTGAGATTTTATTACCACGAATTTCTCTTAATTCAGATTCTTCTAAATCTAAAACATTTTTTCCGTTGAATAAGACTTCTCCACCAACAATTTTACCAGGAGGGGAAGGAATAAGTTTCATAATAGAAAGGCTTGTTACACTTTTCCCACAACCTGATTCACCAACTATACCAACAGTTTCACCTACATCTACAGTAAAAGAAACACCATCAACGGCTTTCACTATTCCTGCATCTGTTTTAAAATGTGTCTGTAAATTTTTAACTTCCAACATTGGTTGTTTATTTTCTTTCATTTTTTGCTATCTCCTAAAGTTGGTTCTTACTTTGTGGGTCAAACGCATCACGAAGACCATCTCCAAAGAAGTTCATTGCAAACAAGAACACTGTCATTGCTATTGATGGGAAAAGTAATCGCCAAGGATAAATTGTCATACTTGCAACACCATTACTGATTAAAGATCCCCAAGATGCCATAGGAGCTTGTACACCAAGACCTAGGAATGATAAGAAAGATTCTTGCATAATGAAGTTCGGTATTCTTAAAGTTGAATAAACAATGATTATTGATAGGGAGTTTGGAATCATATGTTTAAAAATAATTCTCCATGTTTTAGCTCCCATTGATCTAGCAGCTTCAACATATTCACTATTTTTAAGACTCATAATTTGACCCCTTACCATACGAGCGATAGTAAGCCAAGAAACTAGTCCTAATGCAATAAACAAGTTAAATGTAGAACGACCAAATATAGACATAGTAATAATTACAATTAGCATATATGGAAGACCGTACATAACGTCAACAATTCTCATTATAATGTAGTCAACTTTACCACCTAAATACCCAGCTAGAGCACCTAATACAATACCAATAAATACACTGAATAATGTACCAACAATACCAATCATAATAGATATTTGGCTACCGTAAATAATTCTACTTAATAAATCTCTTCCACTGTAGTCAGTACCTAATAAGTAATGTCTTTGATTAATTAAAGACGATTCAACTGTAGCTGTTAAACCATTAGATTCGATTGTATCTTTATAAGGAAGTTCTAAAGTACCTTCTTTACTCTGTGACTTTAATAACCTTGAAATCTGTCTTAAGAGTTGTGCATTAACTTTTCCATATAAGTTATCTGACAGCTTTTCTTCATAATACTTTTCACCAAGACTTTCAATCTCTTTAGCAATTAATTCAGTTTTTTCATCCTCAGTTAAGTTTTTCTTAACTTCAGCGTCCATTTGAATTGTATTAAATATAAAAGCATCCATCTCTGTGTAAGCTTGATCCAAAATCAACTTGTTATCATCTAAGCCTAGCATCTCAGCATATATATTAGCTAATTCACTACTTTCTACTTTCTTTAAATTGGTATCACCTTTATAAATCTTTGTTATATTTACAAAAATATCTTCATCAATTTTCTTTTGTAA
>CAZHNE010000027.1:12096-14457 GCA_964533775.1 uncultured Spirochaetaceae bacterium
TTTTGATGGTCTAATATAATTTCATCATAGGGATATAAAGGAAGGATTGGTGCAATTGCTGCGATTAAAGCATAAAAGAAAACAATGACCATACCCACTACAGCCATTTTATTTTTTCTTAACCTTTTCCAAGCATCCTTTGTTAAACTATTTCCTACAATAACTTGATCAAATTCATTTGTCTCAACTGTTTCAATTTTATTTTTATCTTCTTTCATTTTCAAATAAATTCCTTCTAATTAGTAAGCGATTCTTGGATCTAGTAAAGCATAAACAATATCTACTAAAAAGTTCATAACGACTAAGATAACTGAGAAAACAATTACTACACCAATAATTAGTGTATAGTCTCTATTAAATGAACTTTGTACAAAGAATTTACCTATACCAGGAACACGGAAAACTTGTTCTATAACAATTGATCCTGTGATAATACCAGCAAATGCAGGTCCTAAGTAACTAACTATAGGAAGCATTGCACCCTTCATAGCGTGTTTAACTATAATAGTACTGTTTTTCATACCTTTTGCTTTAGCAGTTCTAATATAGTCACTTCTTAAAGTGTCTAACATTGAAGAACGGGTTAACCTTGCAATAGTTGCAAAATAAGCAAACGAGAGCGAAATAGAAGGTAATATTACTGATGCGAGTCCTTCTCCCGTACTGTACCAACCTGAAATTGGCAGCCAGTGCAGTTTCATAGCAAAGACTAGCTGTAGCAAAGGCCCTATTACAAATAGGGGGATTGATATTCCTAAAACTGCCAGCCCCATCGTCAGATAATCTATCCACGAGTTTTGAAAGACTGCAGCAAGTATCCCAAATATTACCCCAAATGATAATGCAAGTGTTATTGCAATCACCCCAAGCACAGCAGAGTTTGGTAAAGATGTAAATATATAGTAGTTTACATCATTGTCTGTATACTTATATGATGGGCCCAAGTCTCCTCTCACTACATCAAATAAATATCTCCCATACTGTTTTAATAAAGGTTCGTCTAAATGATATTTAGCTTCAATATTAGCTAAAACTTCTTCTGGCAAAGCTCTTTCTCCATCAAAAGGGCCACCAGGAGCTATTCTAACAATAAAAAAACTTAATGTAATAATGACAAGTAAAGTAGGAATCATACCTAATAAACGTTTGATAATATATTTTGTCATATTTTTCCTCTGTTGTAAATTTTTCTATTATAACTAATCAAAACATTATTATGCTATGATAGCTTTTGACAAGTTAAAGAACTTTACATTAAATTGCAAGTTTATTCAATATTTATTCATAAATTTATATAAAGTTAGTACAAAAACGAACTACATTTTTCTTCAGTGAGCAAAAAACAAAGTTATAGCGTAACAAAAAGTTATAATTGACATATCTCAGCAAATAAAAATTATAACTAGTTGAAGGGAAACAACTTAAGAGGGTCTCTTTAATCTTTACGGTCTAAATTTATGAATGTCTCGTATAGTCACATCGATATCTAAATCTCTATCTCTATCTTTGGTGAAAGGGATCCCTAAGGCGCTACTAAACAATAGAGCGGCTTGTTCACAAGTTCCACCACTTTTCTTCTCATCGATAACTTCAACATCAACCCTTTCATCATTTTTTAATATTATTGAAAACCTTACTTGAGCTCTGTAAGCCCTTCCTTTTCTCTTGTATTCAGCATTTTCATCAAAACTTCCTTTTACAAAATGTGTAAGCTCAATTTTTTTTAACTCACTTACTTCATACTCTTTACTCATCAAAAAAGGGTAAACACCAAACTTATAATTTATACTTCTTTCTTCTTTATCTATTTCCCATCTATCTATATATAGAATACCAATTAAGGCTATAAATATAAGAACAATAGGAACAATAAGGGATGACAAATTTTCTCCCCTAAAAAGAGCATCTAAAGTACCCCAAAGGAAGAAAACAAAAAACAAGAAACTGATAACTTTTGAAAAAATACTATTTCTGTATGTTAATTTTTCCTTATTACTCTTAATATGGTACTTCATAAAACCTCTCCTGCGTTATTATAATAACATTTTTGTGAAAAAGATAACAATTGGGGTCGTTTTTCACTCTTTCTACTTGACGTAATCAAGAATACGTCGTTTACTATTCTATATATATTATGATATAATATAAACAAAATATTTTAAAATAATAGAGAATATTTATTAAATCTACAAGGAGATAATCAATGAAAAAGACATTATCTATTACTCTTAGCTTACTACTATTAGCTACTGTATTAATTTCTTGTGGTGGCAAAAAAGAAGAGGCAGCAGCACCAGCTCCTGCTAAAACGGTAGCCACCGAAAAAGTTGTTGAGAAAAAAGCAGAACCAGTAGTCGAACC
>CAZHNE010000027.1:14557-15618 GCA_964533775.1 uncultured Spirochaetaceae bacterium
GAACCAGTAGTCGAACCTACGGTTGAAGTAAAAGAAGAAGCTGTTGTTGAAGCAGCAAAAGAAGAAGGCGTTAAATTCGTTATTTCTAACGGTGCAGAACCACAATCATTAGACCCTGCTAAAGTTCAAGGTGTTCCTGAGCACAGAATTTTAATGGCATTAATGGAAGGTTTAGTTTCCACAGATCCAAAAACAGCAAATCCAATTCCTGGCTTAGCTAAATCTTGGGAAGCTAACGAAGATGGTACAGAATATACATTCCACCTAAGAGAAACAACATGGTCTGATGGTGTTCCAATTACCGCACATGACGTTGTTTGGTCTTGGTTAAGAGAATTAGATCCTGCTACTGCTTCTCCATATGCATGGTTCCCATGTATGTTCTTAGAAGGTGCACAAGCGTTTAACGACGGTACAGGTTCAGCAGAAGATGTAGGAATTGAAGCTATTGATGACTACACATTCAAAATGAAATTAATTGGTCCATTACCATATGCAATTGGTGCTTTAGAACACTATTCATTTGCAGTTGTTCCTAGACATGCAATTGAAGAGCATGGTGATGCTTGGACACAACCTGCTAACTTTGTAGGAAACGGTCCTTTCACACTTAAAGACAGAATTCCACAATCCAAAATAGTTGCTGTTCCTAACGAACTATATTGGGACAAAGAAAATGTTCATATCGATGTTTTAGAATTCTTATCATCTGATGATGACAATACTAACTACAATATGTACATTGACGGTCAAGTTGACTGGTTAACAAACGTACCTACAGACAAACTAAGTGCAGCTCAAATGAAATCTTCATTCCACGTTGCTCCTCAAGTTGCTACATATTACTATGTATTCCAAACAGAAAAAGCTCCTTTAGATAACGTAAACTTAAGAAAAGCTATTGCATATGCAATCGACCGTGAATCATTAGTTGAAGGTGTTACAAAAGCTGGTCAAATTCCTGCTTGGGGTATTGTCCCTAACATGGCAGGCTACGATGCTTTAGAATTCCCATTTGACAGTGTTGATGAAGCAACAGAAATGGCTCAAGAATTCTTAAA
>CAZHNE010000028.1:0-15600 GCA_964533775.1 uncultured Spirochaetaceae bacterium
AAAATGAGTCAAGAAAATATTAAAAAAAGAAAAAAAGAATCCCCAATAAAGCGTTATTTTAAAAAATGGATTACTAAAAAGAGATGCACGCTAAAAGTACCGGGACCTGTTAGTTTGATTATATCTTTTATAGGAGCATTTATAGGGTTATTATTTGTAGCCTATATTGGGCTTGAAACTGATTTTTTTCCTTTATTTGCGCCATTTGGTGCTTCCGCAGTCTTATTATACGGACCAGCTACTGCGCCTTTCTCCCAACCTAGAAGTTTAATTGGAGGGCACTTATTATCTGCTTTAATAGGAATCACTGTTTTTAATGTATTAGGAGCAAGTTTTATTTCAGTAGCACTAGCTGTAGCATTAGCGGTAGTTGTCATGAAATTAACTAAAACTGTCCATCCTCCAGCAGGGGCAACTGCCTTATTAGGTGTTACAGTTTCTGGCGGAAGTTTTATGTGGGCAATTAGTCCTGTACTTATAGGAGCAGTTATCTTATTAATTGTTGCATTAATAATTAATAATTTTGATAAAAATATTAGTTATCCCGATTACTGGTTTTAAATAAATAAACAATACTTCTATCTGTGTAACTCTATCTATTATAACCAAGAATGTACCTTTCTATTATTATCTACGAGTGAGAACAAGTTTTTCCTGAATTAATTTGATACATGCTTAAAACACTCTGTAATGGGAAGGGAAGTGTTAGTTGCTATAATTAATGGTCAATTTGATGGTAATAGAAAGAAACGGGTTTTAGTTAAGATTATTAGCGATTAATTTCCTTGCTATAACGAATGTATAGCCTAATACGTCACTAGGTCGTAATAATGCTTAAAATAAGTATTGCATTAATAAAAAATTTTAAATTACATAACTTATCTTTATTTTTTTAAGAATAGAAAAGAATAGAGATTACTAGAATTTTCGTAATGATAGTATTGAATCCTTGACTCCTCCCTTTAGGTATTTTACCATAATAGTGTTCTTTACAGCCAGTTTTGGGTAGCACAGCATAGTAAATGAAAGAGAACCTTTTTACATAAGGAGATCATACCATGCGATTGTCACTTATCTGTTTAATCATTAGTTACGCAATAACACTTGTTAGCTGCTCGACTGGCAGTTCATTAACAACCGCTGAGGTTTCTAATACCCAAAAGCTTTTTTCTAATTCAATAGGCATTGAAGAAACAATGCTTTCATCGCCCTCAAACACCGGACAATCCAATTCATATCCGCTAGAGGAACCTGTAGAGCGTCTCAAACCCAACCTGATTGTCGCTTCTGATTTTACCTACCTCGGTGCATTCCGGCTTCCTGGTTCAAGAGAACGTCCCTATACGTTCTCATATGGAGGCGAGGCTATGACTTTCAACCCAAATGGAGATCTAACGGGAGCTACTGATGGCTTTAGTGGGTCGTTATTTATCATGGGCCATAACAGAATGCCCTATGGCGAGCTTTCCAATGGAAATCAGCTAGCAGAAGTATCCATTCCTAAACCCCTTATCACTACACAAGTTGAACAATTGCCTCAGGCGGTTTTTTTACAAGACTTCCACGAGATAGATCCAGGTCTTTTTGCTTATTTCGATGAGATACCACGGGTTGGGATTGAGTATCTTAATAATCCAGCTACTGGTGCTGTCTTACATTTATGTTGGGGCCAACATTTTCATCATGAAGAAGAAGCTAAAGGACCGTCACACACATGGGTGTCTCCATTTCTTGGGCAAAAAGTTGAGTCTAATGGCTGGTATATTGGCAATCAGTCACCGTATAGCGTAAACAATTATATATTTTCTGTGCCAGCAAAATGGGCAGAGGAGCATCTTGGCGGAAGGGTTTTGGTTACTGGACGTTTCCGTGATGGAGGATGGTCTGGAATGGGACCGTCACTCTATGCCTATGTTCCGTGGGATACAGATTCAGGGCTTCCCATAGACTCTGGTACACATCTTAATGAGATTGTGTTGCTACAATATGAGAAATCTAATGAGACTGATATGATAGAACGCTCTATGAATAAGTACCAGCATGGAGACGAGTGGGAAGGTGGATCATGGGTAACTACTGATTTGGGAAGGTCTGCAGTACTTTTCGCTGGAACAAAGTCCATTGGAGAGCGTTATTGGTATGGGTTCATTAATGCTGATGGTCCAAATTATCCTTGTCTACAAGAAGAATTCATAGGTGATTTTACTCTTCTTAGATTTGCAGATGGTACCCCTTGTAGAGATGAAATAGATTGGGTATGCGATAACCCAGTTTCTGGTCGTGGGTTGTGGTCTTCAGCTTTTTCTGGTCAATTCATACTCTACGACCCCGATGATTTAGCAAGGGTAGCAGCGGGTACTATGGAACCATGGGAGCCACAGCCCTATGAGAGTTTTAGTATTGACGATGTACTTTTTCTTAATCATTCTGGTGTAGATGTTGAGACCCTTGGCTTTGGGGTGCAACGTCGCTTCCGTATTGGTGATGTGTGTTTTGATAATGCAAATAGTTTGCTATATGTGCTTGAGCTTTTTGCAGATGAGGCAAAACCAGTTGTACATGTTTGGAGAATAGAATAATAAAAAACAGGATATTAAAGAGTTTATTATTATTCATTAAGCTATTAAAAATAGAAAACCTGATATTATCATAACAGTTATGAAGATAATTCATGTGCAAACATAAAGTGGTTTAATTTAGAAAGAGACATTGTATTACTATAACAATGGTCCGTTAGAATTTAATAGGAAAAGAAAGAAGCAGGTGTTAGTTAAACTTATTGAGAGAAGCAAAACTTTCTTTTCCTAAGAAGTAAATTTGGTATTTCCAAAAGAAATAGATGTGTTATATGTAATAATCCTTAATTTATTATTTGTAAACTACACATTCTTAGTAGTTGTTTTATCCAGCCATCTTTTTACAATATATATATCTTCTGAATTAACTTTTAGCTCATTATATTGTACAAACAAATCGTCTACAATCTCATCAAGCGTGTTTGGGGTTTGCTCAGTGGCGAATCTGTTTTCCACTAGCCAGTTGTACAGTATTTCAGAATTTTCTTCAGAGAAACGAGGAATTTTATTTTCCATTAACTCATTGCCAGTAATTCCTTTTTTACCAACTATCTCTTCAATCTTTTCCCAATAGCCAGTATCTCGGTTGAGTTTGAGTTGTGGATCTTGTAAATCTTCTATATGAAGAGTTTTACATCTTCCTTTTTTTGCTAACTCTTGTGCTTTTTTAAGAATCTTAATTCTAAACAATAAATTATCTTTTTCTAAAGTTTCAACTTTAGAAAGCTGGCCAATAGAATTCCATCCATTTAGTAAGTATCCATAAAGTTCTTTACTATTGTTAAGAAGATGCCAAGAGTGAAGATTTTCAATTGGCTGCCATAAAGATGGACTTGCCACAGAGAGCTTTGTACCATATTTGTGGTAGTTCTCATCGTCATCGGGCTTTGGAACATCACTTGTTGTATAGCTATAGTATTTTAATGGAGCTTTTTCTACTTTAAACTTTTTTTCTAAGTCATGAAGTGGGAATACAGCAACTTCTGTGGCTGCTACATCGATTAGTTTATCAACTTCATCCTTTTGCGCTGTAAAGTAAAATACTTGTCTTTCTTCAGCAATTTTACCAACTGCCTGTGCTATCGCAATAGCTCTGTCATCATCACTATTAGCAAGTAGTTCATCAAGGAAAATGGGTAATCGTACTGTGCTGTTTTGCTCTTGCATAGTAATAAAAGCCATCCTTATAGCGAAAAGTAATTGTATTCTAGTGCCGCTGGAAATTTCAGACATTTTATAGTTTTTAGCTTTAGTAATATCTTTTGCAAAAAACCCTTCGTTATTTGCTAGAAGCTCATAACTGTGATTAGTGATTTTAGAAAACCATTTACTAGCTTCTTTGACAACTTGAGGTTGAAAAAGCTTTTCACTTTCTTCTTTTAGGTTTGATGAAAGTTTATTAATCATCATTCCCATTACTTGTTCTTGTCTAAAAGTTTCTAATTCATCAAGAGCTTTTGTTTTATTTAACTGAGCTGTAGAAAGTTCGGAGCTAGAGCTTAGTAATTTAAAAGTTTCTTTTAAACGGCCTAATTCTACTCTTTTTTCATTAAGAGAAGATTCTTCTTTTTCAATTTTTTCCTTTTCACTATAAAGGTCTTCCAATGTTTTTATTTTTGATAAACTGAAAGCTTCTGGGTTGTCACTAACTTTTCTTTTATATAAAGAAGAATTATATTTTAATGAACTTTTTAAATTATTAAATTCATCAATTTGGTTAACAAGGTCTCTAAGCTCATTCTTATTGCCAAACTCTAATTCAATTTTTCCCCAAAAAAGCCTTAATTCTTCTTTAGATTCCTCTAAATCCTTTGTATATTTTTTCAAATTTTCATTAGTTGTAGTAATCTTTTCTTTCAAGTTTAAAGCTTTATTAAACCGATCAATATAACCATCCATAGTAGCCTTTAAATCAGCTATTTCATTTTCAGTAGAATCTAATTCCCTTTGTAATAGTAAAAGCTTTTTGTTTGATTCTTTTTGTGCCGCTAACAAAGCACTTTCTTTTTTTACATAATCAAGACGATAAGTACTCCAAGTTTGTAAGCGATTAGCAAAATGGAAAAATTGAGATCCTTCTAAAAGTGCTTCATCATCTTTAAGGCCTAAGGCTTTAGAGGCTAACTGCCATTTATCAGTCCAATTTTTTAAATTTTGCTTAGATGATTTTAGTTGTTTTTTAGCTGCATTACGTTTTTGATTAAGTTTTTCCTTTTCTTGTGCAATTTGAATATCTTCATTTAATTTGTCAATTATGGAAAGACACTCTTCACTAGTCCAAGAAGTAGGAGGGGTTTTGCCTGCTTTTGATAAGATTTTTTCCGCTTCTTTTCTTGCTGAATTTAAAACCTCTTCAGCAGTTTTTAGTTCAAGATTTTTTCCTGAAGAAGGCAGAAGGATTAAAACTGAAAGTAATATTAATAGGGGACCAGATGCAAAGAAAAGGGGGTTTATTGTAATAGCCAAAAGAGATGAAATTGTACCAATTAATAAGACTAATAGTAGGAGTAATTTTTTTGTGTTTGATTTTAGCACTTTGTTTTTTGGTATTCCTTGGAGTTTCCAATAAGCTTCAATCCAATCAAAAAGTCTAACTTTTAGTAGGGAAAGATTGCTAACTGAATATTTGACTTCTTCATGTTCTCCCAAATTTTCACAAAGTTTATTAGCTACATCAACTTTACAACGAATTGGTTCACATTCAGTGGCTAAAGTTCGTAGTTTATCAATAAAAGAAGCTAATGTATTGCTTTCTGGTGGATCCTTTATAAGCCAAGAATGCTCTTTTTCCCACTCATCTAAAGTTTCTCTTGCTGCATCAAATTCTTGTTCACACGTCTTTTGGTTAGTTAATGCTGATCTGTAATCTTCATATTTGTTATAAATACGCCTTGGTTTATCCCTATCTTTTAATTGATCTTCTTCAATATGACAATTTTCAAACTCTTGGTTATAAGTGCTTAATGTTTGATTATTAGACCTTACTGTTTCTTCAGTAGTATTTTTAACTTTTTCAAGATTTTCTAATCTTTGTAACGAACTTTTATCGATTAACTTTATAGATGGATGAAATGAAGAGAGTTTTTTCTCTTCTTCATTAATAGTGCTTTTATATTCATTTAAACTTATAGCTTCTACTATTATTTCTTTTTTTGAAGAAAGTTTATGGCCCTCTTCAATCTCATTATTTAAAGAAGATATATTGTTTTGAATGTTTTGATGTTCGCTTTGTTTTTTTGTAATTTCATTATATTTGTCTAAAGCCTGTTTTGCGTTTCGAGCTTGCATAGTTGAAGATCGCGAAAAAGAGGTTATAGCTCCTGCTGCTTCCCTACTTGCATCAAGGTCGACCCCGCCTTGCATACGTTTACGAACATCTTTTAAGAAAGTTTCTGTTTGGCTTTCATCTTCTTGTAACAATTCATGTAAAGGAAACCAGTAGCTTTCACTCAATTCATCGTTGCGGCCAGGAAGCCTTAATTCCTGATTATCAGATAAACGTAACTGTCTAAGATGACCTCTTGAAATAGAAAGGTTCCAAGGTGAATCCGGGGTATCTATAGTAGCGTCAGCTTCAACACTGTCGCTATTAGGGCATTTCCAAATAAGAAAGCGCATTGCTCTAGATAGGGTTGATTTACCTACGGCATTAGGTCCCCAAACTATGTTAAGATATTTTCCTAATTTCTTTATTGGAGGAAAAGACCCTAAATCAAATCCAGGACTTTTACGCAATGTTATATTTTTTAACCAAACTCTTTCTTTCATTCTTTACCTCCTTGTTCTTTCTTTAACATAGAAAAAAGAAGTCGCTTTCCAGCTTGATGTACTAGGGAATAGTATTCTTCTTCAGTCTTTTTTACTTCATTTTTACTCAAAAGTGAAAAACCTGAAGCATTGTAGCTTTCTTCTTCAAGTTGCTTAAACTCTTTTACCATTAATTCTAATTCATCTTTATCTAGAAGTTTTTTAGCTAAAAGTGCTACAGCTCCCACACCTTGTGAAAGCTCTTTTAAGTCTACCGCTAACTGTGTGTTATCCTTAAATGGATAAAGAAGATGTATGGTAGTTTCTCCTTGTTTTACCCCAAGTTTTTCTATTCCTTCCTGAGAAAGAACGCTATCTAAATTTAATGCACGGTTAATTTCGCCTTTAAGATAGAGTAAACAAATTAGCTTTTCGGTTAAAGGGAACTTTTTTCCAATCTCTCTCATAGCTTGTGTAATCAAACTTCTTAATCTCTCTTCATCTTCTTCACCATTCAACTCTAGAGTAATAGATTCGAAGCGGTAAGGGCAAAGTTGAAGGAAAACGGGGTCTCTCCAAGGTCCTTTTTCATCTTTTTCTAGTAGCCAAACCCCATGATCACCCCTTTCATTACTATCTAATGCATATGGAGAGCCACAATAGAAAGCATTATTACTTTTTAGTACTTCACCTTTATGTATATGACCTAACACCCACCATGGAACTCTTGTTTGTGTAAAATCACTCTCAGTTACAGGAGCGTATAAGCTAGAGGGTGAAGCTCCAACATCACAGTGCAAGATTCCTAATAAGGAGAGATCTGTGTTTATTAACTCTTTATTGAAATTATCAAAAGGGTTCTTTTGTACTCTAGACTTACCAAAAGACCAACCGATAAATCTAACCCCTTTATAATCAAAACTTTCCCACTTTTCTCCCATGCCTAATATTTTAATATATGAACTTTCTTTTGCTAAACTAGGAAAAACAGAGTAATCATGGTTTCCTCCAACACCTATGACTTGAATTCCAGCTTTATATAACTTTTCTAACCCTGAAATAAGAGGGCCGTAGGCTTCAAACCAGTTTTCTTCTTGATCAACTACATCTCCAGCTAAAACAAGTACATCTACTTGTAGTTCTAATGCTTTATTGACTACAGCATCCCAACTTGCATGGCTAGAGAGATTTTCTTCATAGGGAACAGAGGGGATTCTACCTATATGGATATCGGCACAACAGATAATTTTCATAACTCCTCCTGAGATTGCAACTAAAGAGTTTTATTGATTGCATATATTAGTTTCATTATAACATATATTAAAGGGTGTTTTTTACACTTTCTCTATCTTCTCCTTAGTATTAAATCTAGTCTTTAGGTTTAGTATCTAAAAAAAACAGATTCTCTTCTTTTATGAAGGCAAAGAACTATAAGTTTTAAAGAAAAAACGAAAAACAAATAGTAAAACTCACATTTAAATCAATAAAATAGCTATGAAACAAAGAATAATTGTTTTATTAGTCTTTAATGAATTTGGAAATATTATGGAATCGGTTAATATGTTCTTTACTGTTGGTTTGTAATTGTTGTAGGATTGACAAAACTTTTGCTTATGACTGTTTTTGTAAATAAGCTTTAGAGGGAGGAGAAGTTATGGAAGTTAAAATGGCAGATCTACCAGGGGTAGGTAAGAAAATATCTTTTGATACTGCAGAAAATCAGAAAGTAGTTATTGTGATTCATCACTCTGGTAAACGTGATTTGTATTTCTTTAAAGATACAGATGAAGATGAGGCGGATTATTTTCTCTCATTAACACCAGAAGAAACTCGAGAGATGGGCGCTCAACTATTAGGTGTCGCATACCATCCTGTTGATGATGATGAAATGAAAATTCTTCAAAAGCAATTAATAATGGAATGGATTAAACTAACTCCAGAATCTCCCTTCATCGATAAGCAAATATCTGAGTCTAAAATTAGAACACATACAGGTGCCTCTGTTATTGCAGTAATGCGTGATGATGATGTAACTGTCAGTCCTGATGCTGATCTAGTTTTAAAAGCAGGAGATACAGTCATGGCAGCTGGTAAAAGAGATCAAATACGACGATTTGAAGAAATGGCTAAAGGAAGTATATCGGATGGAGATTTATAATGGGTGGTTTTAATTTACCTATTCTTTTAATAGCCGGCGGTATTTTTCTACTTCTATTTGTTGTAGGATTTATTGGCATGAAAATTCGCATTCCTGGAGTAGTTTTATATATTCTACTTGGAATAGGTATGGGACGCTTTTTTTCAGGCAATCCTCTTCTTCAGCTTGGAGGAGAAGTTGGAATAGTATTACTTTTTTTTATGTTAGGTATGGAATTTCCTGTGCGGAGGCTTGCTGGCATAGCAAAGAAAGTTGCACCAGCTGGTACTATAGATGTTATTCTTAATCTCATTGTTACAATGGGTATTTGTCTATTGTTTGGCTTTGATTGGATTACATCTTTTCTCATAGGTGGAGTATTGTATGGCACTTCTTCATCAATTACAGCTAAAATTTTGGAAACCTCAAAACGAATGGCAAATCCTGAGTCAGAGTTTTTGCTTGGACTTTTGATTTTTGAAGATTTAGTTGCCCCAATTGCTGTAGCGATTTTAGTAAGCCTAACATCTGGGACAGGGATAACTGGTTTATCATTCTTTCTCATTGTTTTAAAAATAGTTGGACTAATTGTTGGTGCAGTAGTAATAGGAAACCTTATTTTTAGTCGCTTAGGTGGATTTGTTGATCGGTACTTAAGTCAGGATGTTTTTATTCTTTTAGTTGTTGGTATTGCGCTCTCTTACGGTGGCTTAGCCCTATTGTTAAACCTATCTGAAGTCTTGGGAGCATTTTTAGCAGGTATTATTCTAGCTGAGGTTAAACGTACAGAAGTCTTAGAGCACTTAGTTTTACAAGTAAGAGATTTGTTTTTACCTCTTTTCTTTTTTTATTTTGGCACTACTATCGCCTTTGGCGGAGGTGTTCCTATGTTACCTTTACTTATCTCTTATTCTTTGGTCTGTTATTGCAAAAATCATTACAGGATATTTTGGAGCAAGGTTTTATGGACTATCAAAAAAAGTGTCTTTACGTGCAGGCTTATCATTTACTCAAAGAGGAGAGTTTTCTGTTATTATAGCTACTATGGCTGCTACTCCTATTAGAGTCTTAAGTGGAATATTTATTTTATCCTCTGCAATGATTGGTCTTTTTCTCTTTGGGATGGCTCCGAAAATTACAAATTACTTTTTTCCTAAGAAAGAAAAGCCTAAAAAATTTAAAGTACCTAAAGGTTAATTTTTAAATATAAAAACCGCTATTCCCTAAATATATAGGGTAGCGGTCTTTAGTAATAATTTGAATTTTTTAATACCCTAAATACTTAATTTTTTCTTAGAGTTATTAATAGTTTATTTCTTATTCTTCTTTTGCTAAATAGTACAATGTTTTTACATGTACTCCTGTTGCTCCCTTAGGTAGATATCCTTTTGCTTTGTCGATGTAAGCAGTTCCAGCAATATCTAAATGAACCCATGGTACTTCGTTTACAAACTCTTCTAAGAACAATCCAGCTGTTATAGTTCCGGCCTCTCTTCCAGTACTATTTTTTAAATCACCTGCATCGCCTTTTAAAGATTCTCTGTATCCAGGACCAGAAGGTAGTTGCCATATAGGTTCCCCAGCAGTAGAAGAACTTTTATTTATTTCTTCCATCAGTTCGCTGTTATTAGTAACTGCTCCTGTGACTGTACTGCCTAAGGCAACAACACAAGCTCCTGTTAAAGTGGCTAAATCAATAATTTTGTCTGCTTTAACAACTGTTGCAGCATACCACAATGCATCAGCTAAAGTTATTCTTCCTTCTGCGTCAGTGTTTAGTACTTCAATTGTTTTTCCAGCCATTGAGTTAATTATATCACCAGGTTTATAAGCTTTTCCCGAAATTAAATTTTCACAAGCAGCTACAATTGCTACAACGTTCTTTTTAAGTTTTGATTTTGCTATAGCTTTCATTGCTCCAATTACTGTTGCAGATCCTGCCATGTCGCAAAACATTGTATCCATACCTGATGTAGGTTTAAGGGAATAGCCTCCAGAGTCGTAAGTTAAACCTTTACCGACTAAAGCTAAAGTTTCATCTGAATTTGAGTTTCCATTATAAGTCATAACTATGAATTTAGGTTCTTTTGAAGACCCTTTAGCAACTGCTAAAAATGCATCCATTTTTAACTCTTCAATTTTCTTTCTATCAAAAACTTCTACTTTGACTCCTAATTCTTCTAAATTATCTTTAGCTGATTGAGCAAGCACTTCAGGGTACATATTTATAGCTCTCTCATTAACTAAATCTCTAGCTAAAAAAATACCTTCTATCAAAGTCTCAGCTTCTTTTATTTTTTCTGCTGCTTCTTTTTGCTCTACTTCTGGAATATCAAAAACCATTTCTTTTAGACTTGGAATAGTTTTTTTAACTGTTAAGTGCTTTTCAAAAGCATATTCTGAGTGGAGAAGACCTTCTGCTGCTGCAGAAACTACTGCACTGTAGGATAAGTTATCAAACTTTTGAACTTTACATATAGCACTTTTTACTTTGTTTTTCATTAGTTCTTTGCCTGCATTATGAAAAGCAACTCTTAAAGAGTTTAAAGTAATATCTTTTGTTAAGCCTAAACCTAAAAAAAGAACACTTTTTTCATTTAAGGAGAAATTAAAATAAAGTTCCCCTGATTTACCATTAAATAACTCATTTTCTTTAAGATAAGAGAACAACTTATTCTCTATAATTATACTCTTTTCATCTTCTCTTACTAAGACAATTTCTACATCACCTATAGTCCCAAATTTAAATTGCACTGTAATACCTCTTTATAATAAATATTAATATTAAATCTATTATAGCTATAAGTCATTAGTTTTTCAAACATGGTTCTGTCATAATCTTTGGTAAAAATCAAAATAATTTCAAATAATTAAAGAAAACATAAACCTTTTATCTGTAGCTATACGGTCAATGTGTTTAATTTATACTTATGGTGTAATTATTGTAACAGATATTTACACTTTTAAATTAAGCTATATAAAATAATATTGGATATTGATAAATGAATATTTATGTAAAAAATGAATTGCTTTACATTGATAAATATGCACTTGTCTTCACTGAAAAGTCTTAAAAGTTTAAACAAAAAACAGGTAAATCAATATTTATTCCTCTATTAATTTCTTATGGATTAAGGCTATATCACTCTTATTCTTCGTTTAGCGTGACAGCTATGCACAAATCTTATAAAATTTACGAAATTCGGTTTATAAACCAAATGGTAGTTTGTTATGTTTACCGAAATCATTTTCAAAGGAGACAAATGTATGAAAAAAAGAATGGTTATTCTGTTTTTAATCGCTACTTTTGTTGCTGGAACGGTTTTTGCCGCTGGTACAACAGAAGAAGGCGAGGCAGCAGTTGCTGCACCTGCAGAGAAGACACAGGTAATTTTGGGTTCCTCTACTCAAGTTAACGCTGACTTCTTTGATGGATGGACAAATAGTGCTACAAACGCCTATCTTAAAACTTTAATGAGTGGATATGACACAGTAGAATGGACAAAAGAGGGTAGATATGTAGTTAACCCAACTGCTGTTACTTCTCACACAGCAAAAGAAAATGCTGATGGTACTAAGACATATACATTCAATTTAGCTAAGAACCTAGAATACAACGATGGAACAAAAATTACAGCAAAAGATTATGTTTTTAGTATTCTTTACGCTGCTTCCCCAGAAGTTGTAGAACTAGGTGCTCAATATGGTACAGGTCCAGAATATGTTGGGTATGATGCTTACCGCAGTGAAGATGTTAGATATTTCAGCGGAATTAGATTAATTGATGATTATACTTTCTCAATTACAATTAAAGCTGAAGAACTTCCTTACTTCTTCGACCTTTCATTAGTTGCTGTTGGACCATATCCACACCACGTATTAGCTCCTGGAGTTGATGTTGTTGATGATGGTAAAGGTGCTTACTTAACTGATGCTTATACAATTGATTTACTACGTGAAACTATCTTAAATCCTGAATCTGGATATAGATATAAACCAATGGTTACTTCAGGCCCTTACCAATTTGTAAGTTATAATCCTGCTGACAGTACTGCAATTGTTGAATTAAACCCAAAATTCCGTGGTGCTTATGACGGTGCAAAAGGTAATATTGATCGTTTAATTATTAAATATACAACTACTGCAACTCAAATGGACGAATTACGCACAGGCGCAATTGATATGCTCCATGGAATTAGTGGTGGTGAATCAATTAATAGTGGACTAGATCTTTATGATGAAGACATTGTTGATTATAGTGCATACCCACGTTATGGTTATGGGAAAATTGCATTCGCATGTGACTTTGGACCAACACAGTTTGACCATGTTCGCCGTGCAATTGCTTATAGCTTAGACAGAAACGACTTTGCTCGCCAATATACTGGTGGATTTGGTATTGTTGTTAATGGTTACTATGGTGCTTCCATGTGGGAATACCAAGAAAACAAAGACTTACTAGACAGAGAACTTAATGCATATGCTTACAACCTACAAATGGCTGAAAAAGAATTAGTCAATGGTGGTTGGACACTTAATAAAGATGGTAAAGCATTCCAAAAAGGTGTTGATGAAGTTCGTTATAAGAGAGTTGATGGTAAATTAATGCCTCTAGTAATTGAATGGGCAAATACTGCTAACAACCCTGTATCAGATCTTATTTCTGCTCTACTTGTTCCTGAAGTTAAAAAAATTGGTATGCAAATCAATGGTACTACAGTAGACTTTGCTGTTTTACTTAACCACCTATATAAAGATGGTATTGATAAGCCTGTTTACGGTATGTTTAACTTAGGTACTGGTTTTAGCTATACACAAGCTTACTGGTATTACTACAGCACAGATCCTGACTACTTTGGAACTTACAATACTAACTTTATTGCAGACAAAGAATTAGAATCTATTGCTTTAGATATGAAGAAAACTGATCCTACTGACCTTGAAGGTTGGATGAAGAAGTGGATTGCATTTGAAAAACGTTGGAACTATTTACTACCAGATATTCCACTATATTCAGATATGTACCATGACTTCTACAATGCACGTATAACTGATTATGAACCATTATCATCTTGGGACTGGCGTTATGCTATCCTACGTGCAGACGTTAAATAGAAAGTTAATTTATTTAACTTACAAATTTGTGATTATTCACAACATCATAGGGCAACGGATTTACCGCTGCCCTATGAATTGATATAACCCATTCTCCTTGGAGGTATAGCATCCATGCTAAGATATGTTCTTAAACGACTGATGTACATTGTAGTAGTTTTTTTAATTGCTTCAGTGCTCATCTTTGCCTTGTACAAATCAGTACCAGGCGATCCTGCCCGTCTCATGCTTGAGGGTAATAAATTGAGTATGAAGCCGGATGAATATGAAGCTAGGTATCAAGAAGCTGTAGAAAAACTTGGCCTAGACAAACCACTCCCAATTCAGTACTTTACATGGTTATCTAACACACTAAGAGGTGATTTTGGATATTCCATTACATATAAAATGCCAGTAAAAAACATGATTGGTGTACCAATGAGAAACACCATTATGCTTAATGTTTGGTCTTTAATACCAGTATTTTTAATAACAATCCCATTAGGTATAGCTACAGCTGTGCGGCGAGGCAGTCGCTTTGACAGTATTGTACAAATTGTAACTATTATCGGTTACAGCTTACCTTTCTTTGTTATAGCATTGTTATTTATATTCTTGTTTTCAGTAAAGCTGAGAATATTTCCAATAAGTGGTGTGCAAACACCCGGAATGACAGGCACTCCAGTGCAAATGTACATAAATAAGCTTTATCACATGTCATTGCCTTTAATTGTAATGGTTTTTACCTCTTTAGGTGGTTTAACTCGTTATGTTAGAGCGACTATGATTGAAGCTTTACGAATGGATTATATTAGGACAGCTAGAGCAAAAGGTTTGTCCGAAAAGGTAGTTATTTATTCACATGCATTTAGAAATGCTTTGATACCGTTTATTACAATCATGACTGGTTGGTTTATCAGTATCTTTAGTGGATCTGTTGTAATCGAGAGAACATTCTTATGGAACGGTATGGGAAAAGTCATTATTGACGCTTTAAATCAGCAAGATTTCTCAGTTTCATTAGCTATGGTAATGTTCTACCTTATTTTGGCATTGTTGGGTAACCTTCTGATGGATCTTTCATATGGATTTGCTGATCCACGTGTAAAATTAGATTAAGGAGAAAATGATGACCAACAAAAAGACACATGGCTCAACTTTTAAAGATGTACTACGTATGCTCTTTTATGGACAAAAGCACACAAAGCTTTCACTTCTTGAAGAAGAGCAGATGCAAAGCCCATATAAGACAATGATGCGTAACTTTCGCGAGAAAAAAACTGCAATGGTTGGTATTTATATATTTGTAGGTATTTTCCTAGCATGTTTTATTTTACCAATTTTCTATCCATTAGATTTACAGTATCAAGATCCTACTCAACAAAACACAAAACCTTCACAAAGTTTTATGAAAACTCCTTCTGCAATGAAGGGAAATACGGCCCAAATTGATGGTGGCTCAGTATTTGGTGTAGGTATTGATAATGACGGTAATGTTTATCAATGGGGAACGCTGTCCACTAAACTACAAAATGTACCTGAAAAAATGGGTAATGTAGTTCAAGTTTCAGCTGGATTAGATCACGTTTTAGCCCTAAATGACAAAGGCAAAGTTTTTACTTGGGGTAACAATAGATTAATGTTAAGTCCAGTACCAATGGATGTCTCAATGGCTAGAATAAAGCAAGTAGTTGCTGGGCACCAAGTTTCTCTTGCACTAGATTATAATGGTAAGATGCATGTTTGGGGTAACTTAAACATTGTAAATATATCAGCTGGGGAAGAGCAAGGAAACTTAGATAAAGTTATTCTTAACACAACTACTGCTTTAGGTATTACAAAAGACAAGAGAGTTGTAGTTCTTACTCAAAGAGAAACTCCATTTAGCTATATTCCTAAAGAAGTCCAGGGTAAAGTTGTTGATCTTGCCTCTACAGATAAATCAGCTGCAGCACTTACTAGTGACGGCTTAGTATATGTATGGGGTAGAGATGATAACAATATTATGGATATTCCAGAGCAAATTCAGGGACGTGCTGTTAATAT
>CAZHNE010000029.1:0-9409 GCA_964533775.1 uncultured Spirochaetaceae bacterium
AAGAGCATGGTATAAAAACACATAATCCAGAAGCTAATTGGAACAAAGCGTTATTTTATTCGCTTTCTCAAGCTCTTAATTTTTCATTAAATACACCAATAGAAAGACTACCAAAGAAAATATTAGATATTGTATTATACGGTTATGATAAAGAAATACCAATAAGCTATAGTTCTAAAGGCAGTTCAAAGAGAATTGTTGTAAAAAAATATGAAGGTGTTGTAAAAGAATTACAAAGAAGATACTACCAAACTGGAAGCATGCATATGAGAACATGGTATGATTCTTTTAAATCACATAAAACTTGTCATTCGTGTCATGGTAAAAGATTAAGAGAAGATGCTTTAAATATTTTTGTTGGAAACAAGAATATTATGGAAGTAACTTCCTATTCAATAAAAGATAGTTTAGTGTTCTTTAATAACCTTAAACTAAATGAAACTGAGAGTAATATTGCCAAAGAAATATTAAAAGAAATTAACAATCGTTTAACTTTTCTTAATAATGTAGGCTTGTCATATTTAACTCTGGATAGAAACAGTGGAACATTAAGTGGTGGGGAAGCTCAAAGAATTAGACTTGCAACGCAAATAGGTTCTGCCTTAACTGGTGTTATGTATGTATTAGATGAACCCTCTATTGGATTGCATCAAAAAGACAATGAGAAATTAATTAATTCTTTAAAAAGATTAAGAGATATTGGAAACACTGTAATTGTTGTTGAGCATGATGAAGCTACTATTAGAGAAGCTGACTATGTTGTCGATTTAGGCCCAGGGGCTGGTGTTCATGGGGGCTACGTAATTGCTGAAGGGACACCCGAAGAAATTGAGTTAAATCCAAAGTCGATTACTGGTCAGTTTTTATCAAAAAAACAACAAATTCCAGTTCCGAAAAAGAGAAGAAAAGGCAATGGTAGCACAATACGCATAGAAGGGGCTAGTAAAAACAATTTATTAAGTCTTGATGTAGATATTCCTTTAGGAGACTTGGTTGTAATAACTGGAGTTTCAGGAAGTGGGAAATCTACCCTTTTAAATGAAGTTGTTGTTCCATCTTTAAAGAGAAAGCTAAACGGTAAAAACTTTAACTACGATGGTTATACTAAAATTTTAGGTTTTGAAAATATTGATAAGTTAATCAATATAGATCAAAGTCCAATAGGTAGAACCCCAAGATCAAACCCAGCTACTTATGTTGGTGCTTTTACACCGATAAGAGAATTGTTTGCATCTCTTCCTGAATCAAAAGCAAGAGGCTACAAAAGTGGTAGGTTCTCATTTAATGTTCCTGGGGGAAGATGTGAAAATTGTAATGGAGATGGAAACAATAAGATTGAAATGCACTTTTTACCTGATGTTTTTGTTACTTGTGATGTTTGTCACGGGAAGAGATACAACACTGAAACACTATCAGTAAGGTATAAGGGAAAAAACATATATGATGTTTTAGATATGACTGTTGAAGAAGCAAAAGAATTCTTTAAGCCAATAAATAAAATAAGAAGAAAACTAGATACTTTAGATAGTGTTGGCCTAGGTTATTTAAAATTAGGACAAAGTGCCTTAACACTTAGTGGAGGTGAAGCTCAAAGAGTTAAATTATCCCTTGAACTTTCTAAGACAAATACAGGAAAAACTTTATATATTCTTGATGAACCTACAACAGGGCTTCATTTTGCAGATGTTAAATTACTAGTTAAAGTATTAAATAGATTGGTAGATGGTGGAAATACTGTTGTGCTAATTGAACATAATTTAGATGTTATTAAAACAGCAGACTATATAATTGACTTAGGTCCCGATGGTGGAGATGGAGGTGGAATGGTTGTAGCAACAGGAACCCCTGAAGAGATTTCTAAAAATAAAAAATCTTATACAGGACAATTCTTGAGGCAAATGCTAAGCTAAGTTATGAAAAGATTTACCCTTTTACTTTTTATAATTATTTTATCTTTCTCTACCTTACTTGCGAGCAATTTAGCCTTAATAAGTTTACAAGAGGCAAGTAATAAAGAGTTGTCTCTAATGTGTGCCTTACGTAATATTGATTGTGATAATTCTAGAGATACAATGATTGAGCAATTAACAAAAGCTTTAAGGGTAAATCAAGGAGAAGAAGAAAAGGAAATAGCAGTCGAAGAAAGTTTAAAAAGTGAGTCAGATATTTCTTTTGAAATTAAAAATGCTAATTCTTTAAAGAGTATAAGTGGGGAAGATGAAATAATACTTTTATCAGGAAATGTTTTTGTCATATTTAAAAAAGGAGATGAGAAAAAAACACTTACCGCTGAAACAATAGTTATTGATATAACAAATTCTAAATTAGCGGCTTTAGGAAATGTTAGTTATTCTTCGGGAGAAGATGATAAAAATATCTTGTCTCAAGATATAAGTGGGGAAATAGTTACACTTAATTGGCTATCAAATACTATTCTTGTTTCGGGTGGCAGCATATTTACTGAAAGAAAAAACTCAGAAGGCGAAAGTGTTGTTTTTAATGCAACATCTTCTCTTTTAACTCTAAACAATCAAAGTAATTCTTTAATCTTAAAAGATGGATTTATAACAACAAATCCTAAAACAGCCTATTCATCAATTAGTGCTAGTAAAATTGCTTTTCTTAACAATGGAGATATGTATTTAGAAAAGGCTCGCGTTTCAATTGGAAGAGTTGATGTGCTTTATTTGCCATTCTTTTTTTCCCCTGGAGCAAAAATGATAGGTAATCCTTCTATCGGTTTTGAATTAAATAGGGGAGCTTTTGTAAATACAACATTTGAAATTTTTGGAAAATACCCTGATTTTAAAAAAGCAGAAGTAAATAGTTTCACATCTCTTTTACAATCAGAAAATAGCGGAGACTCATTTGCTAGTGGTCCTATTTATAAAACAAGTAAAGAAGTCTCAGAAGTTCAAAAATGGGCATCATCGACTAACAGTTACTTTGCCCTTTTAATTGATGCATATGAAAAAACACCTAATTCTTTATCAAATACTGATAATGGAAGTGTAGTTTTAGGTTACGCCACCAAAATTAATCTGCTTAATAAAACATTAGGGATAACATCATCCGCATTAACAAGCTTTGCAAGTGATGGAGTAAAGGGAGATTTTACAAGTAGAGACTCTTATGGAATTTTTAGATATGATGCAAAAATCTCAGCAACTTTAAACCTTAAATCAAGCTCATTAAGTTTAACACTTCCAATAATATCTGATCCTTTAGTAAGGAAAACATATGGAAACAGGTTATCTTCCTTTAGTTTAGATGCATTGTGGAGTGATCAAAACTTTCCAACTACATACACCTCATCCATTAATAGTTATAGTTGGCTTTTTGATGCTAATTTAAAAATACCAGCAGATCTTCTTAACCCTTTTATAGACACAGTTAAGATAAATAAGTTAAAAGCAAATATTGACTATAGGTGGAGAGAAGAAAACAATTCTTATTCATACCTTATTGAAAAAATGACTCTCCCACAAGTTGAGTTTTATATTTCTGGAAAATTGGTTGATATAGAACAAAAAGAAAAAGAGGGTGTGGAAGAAAATGTTGAACAAAACGATGAAGTTGCTAGAATACTTAATGAGTTATATAAATCAAGTATAAAAGAAGAAGCCCCATCGAGTAGCCTCTCTAATTACAATCTATCTTATAACTTAAAAAACAATTTTTATTATAATAATAATGTATTTGACAAAAAAGAGGAGATTTATAATAAATCATCCTTCAATTTAATCAATAAAGCACAAATTGAGCCTAAAATATTAAACTTAGATAACTCATTAGCTTTAACTTATATCTACAATAATGATTTAAACAAGAATAATTTAAACTCAGTAGACATTTTAACTAAAAATACTATACAAGTTCCATTAATAAACTTTTCTTACTATTTTGATTCACGATTATATAAATACAGTAAAACAGTAACTGAAGGATCAGATGTCGAAGAAGAACTAAAGTTTGAATTTAGTAAAGATTTTATTACTAACCATGCTATTCAATGGGTAAAATCTTATGATATTAATAAAGTAAAACTAACCCCCTCATTAAAACTTGTTTTACCTCCTCTTTCATTAGCTTTTAAACCTTCTCTTACTTTAAATTATAATGAGTTTGAAAATAAGACTATTTTCACTTTTGATATTGCTTCTTCAAATTTTGAATTAATAGAAGTAGACAACAATATTAAATATAAAAAGGATAATTTTAACTTTGCCTTGGATATAAATTACGATGTTAAAAAGAGTAAAACTGCTTTAAGAGTAATAGATTCTTTAGTTTTAAAATCAAGCATAATTTATTTTAACAAATCAGCTAATCAATATTTTTCATATACAAGTAAGTTCCATGGATTACATAAAGATAAGGATAAAAACTACTTTAGTGATTTTTCCTTTACATATAAGAATGATTTCTTAGTAAGTCGATTAAACTTTTACACACAGGATTCTAAAATAAAGTTGGATTATTTTAAAAACACAGTTTCTTTAAGTGAATATACAAATTATTGGTGGAAAAACAGAATAGGTTTAAAACTAAATGTTGATTCAACTTTTAATTACAGCTTTGTTGATAAATATTCAACATACTTTAGTTTAACAGGAGTAGCATCCTTCAAAGTTGCTAAGTTTATAGCTATTGATTTTTCTGTAACAACATCAAACTATGGATTTTATAGATATTACGATAATAATAAGTTTAATTTTAATACTATGTTCGATGACTTACTTAGGTCTTTTGATATTTTTGGAGACGGAAGAAGGAACACTCAATTTAACTTAGAGAAGGTATCTTTAGATGTAATTCATGCCATGGAGGACTGGGATTTGCATTGCAAATACACAGGATCCGTTGTATTATCTGATTATAATTATCAGTACCAGTGGGTGCCAAGTTTTTCTATTTTCTTGCAGTGGAAAACTATTCCAGAATTAAAAGTAGATCAGAGGTTCACCAATGATGGTAATGGGTGGGATTATAATTCATAAAATGGACAAAGAATGGTAAAAAATATAGTTGTAGAGGATATATCAAAATTAAGAATTATTTGTGGAGCAAATGATAGAAATATAACATATATCGAAATATTGATGGGAATTGAAGTTTTAACTAAGGGGAATACATTATTTGTTGAGGATGAAGATGAAAATAAATTAAAGCTGTTTGCAGCCTTAATTAAAAAGCTTGAAATGCTAATTACAAATGATGATCAATTAATTAGTGAAAGTGAAATTTTTATGGAATATCAAAATCTAATTAATTCTCCAGAAATTCAAGAATCTTTAAGTGAAAGTAATTTGTTTGAAGATTATAATACTATAAGTGTTAATAATAAAACAATTTTTGCAAAGTCTTTAAATCAAAGTAAGTTTATAAAACTTATGAATTCTAATCAGATAACGTTTGCTATAGGTCCAGCTGGAACAGGAAAAACTTTTTTAGCAATTGCTTATGCATTATCACAGATTACAAGTGGGCAAAAACAAAAAATAATATTAACTAGACCTGTGGTAGAAGCGGGAGAGAATTTAGGATTCTTGCCAGGAACTTTTGGAGAAAAATTAAGCCCTTACGTAAGGCCTTTATACGATGCTATGGAATGGATGTTGCCTCCGTCAATAATTAATAAACTAGAGTTAAATGGAACAATAGAGGTTGCACCTCTAGCTTATATGAGGGGTAGGTCATTACATAACAGTGTTATAATATTAGACGAAGCTCAAAATACAACAATACAGCAAATGAAGATGTTTTTAACTAGAATAGGAGAAAACTCTAAATCAATTATTTCAGGCGATGTTACTCAAACAGATTTGCCACGAGGGGTGAAAAGTGGACTTGTCCATGCAAGTCAAATTTTAACTAACATAGATGGAATGGACTTTGTTAATTTTAATCATAAGGATGTTGTAAGGGCTAAAATTGTTCAAAAGATTATTGCTGCCTACGATAAGGATAATTGTTAATGAGTACTAAAGAGACAATTTTAGAAAAAATTAAACCAAACGAAAATGAATTAAATTTAAAAGATAATGTAATATTTATTTCTTTGATATTATTAATTATGGCAATTATGATAATTATGCCATATTTTGTCACAGGTAATTTAATTGATTCTCATATACAAGCAGATGCTTTAAAACTGAGGCAGTTAGCACCAGAAGACCTTTATGTAAAAAGATCTTTTGAATATATTGATAAAAAAGCTACAGAAGAAAAGAAAGAAGCGGCACTATCAAAAGTTTATCCAATTTTCACTTTTGATGTCTCTAATACATTTAACACGAGTAGAAGAATATTAAATTTTAATATAAGTATTGAAAATGATAACTTACCTGGAATATTGGATTTATTAGTATCAGCGAGTCCAAATGAAAAAGAACTATTTGTAAAAGGATACGAGGAATTAAGCCTAGTAGAAAAGAGAGTTTTAAGTTCTTGGGTTTATGATGTATCAAAATATGTTTTACAATCAGGCTACTACGATAAAAATGAAATTATATCCTTAAAAGCAGATAACGTTAATAAATTAACTTTAAAAGGTTATTTAAATGATATGTACTCTGTTGAAAAGCTAGAAGAAACAAAAAAAGTTGCAGTTGATTCTTTAATAACTACTGGTAATTTAGAAGATATAATAGAATCATATTTGGATTCTAATAACAGTGATGGGTTAAACTCAAATAGTGCTAGATTGCTAGTTTTGTCTGTAAAGGGATTACTTGCACCCAATGTTCATTATGATTATTTGCTTACTGAATTAGCAAAAGATGAAGCTATTAGTAATATAGAAGATATTATTGTTACAGTTCCCGCTGGGCAAAGAATATTAAGTAAAGATACAATCATAACTCAAAGCGATATTGAATTGTTAAAACAAGTAGAAGACAATAGTGCTATTTACTCTAACACACAAATTATTGCTAGAATTATTTTAATTGTTTTAATAACAGTATTCTCTTTATACTTATTTTGGACGAGAGCTGCTTATACATTTAGAAGAGTTCAATTTACTTATATTTATTTAATATTAATGATATTTACATTATTATTATCCCTTTTAATAAATCATTATGCTTCTAAATTTAATATTTCTGTTTTAGCCCCTTGTTTACCGGTTTTGTTTGGAACATTATTATTAAAAAACGTAACTGGTAAAAAAAGATTTGCTATTTTGTTTACAATACAATATGCACTTTATTCTACACTTTTTCCAGGAGCAACTTTTTTCACCTTTTTCTATTTAATGGCAATTGGAATAACATTTCTTTATATAATTGTTTATGATCAAAGTAGAATGACAAGAATTGGAAGTATATTTAAAGGTGGTTTGATTGCTATATTAATGACTTTAGTTTTATATGCCATTGAAGGTTATCCTTTTAATAAACTTCTTTATTCATTCAGCTTTATTCTTACTAATATACTATTTTGTTATATGTTAGAGAGACTTTTATTACCGCTAATTGATAGCGTGTTAAACATACCAACTATCTTTAGATTAGAAGAATTAAGAGATATTAATCAAAAATTAATTACTAAATTAAAAATGAGTGCACAAGGAACGTATAACCACAGTATTAATGTTTCAGATTTAGCTTATGAAGCAGCTAAAAAAATTGGTGCAGATGCTGAACTTTGTAGAGTTGCAGCATTGTATCACGATATTGGAAAGTTAGATCACCCTGAATACTTTACAGAGAACCAAGAGGATGGAGTTAACAAACATGATGAACTTTCTCCTTCTATGAGTGGCTCTATTATAAGATCGCATGTAAAGTTAGGTGTAGATATGTGTAAAGCAGAAGGTTTGCCGAAAGAAATTGTTGATATTGTTAGTGAACACCATGGAAATGATTTAATACAATACTTTTATCAAGAAGCTAAAAAGTTTAGTAGCGATAAGCCTTTTAATAAAGTTGTACCAAGTGATTACTGTTATACAGGCAATCCTCCAAGATCTAAAGAGAGTGCAATTGTTATGATTGCGGATAGCGTTGAAGCAGCTTCTCATTCACAAAAAGTTAGTGCGCAAAAAGTTGGACGCTTAATCTCTATGATAGTTAAACAAAAGTTAGATAGGGGTCAACTAAATGATAGCAATTTAACTTTAAGTGAACTAAAATTGATAGAACAGTCATTAGAAAACTCTTTAGTAGGAAAGTTGCACACAAGAATTAAATATCCAAAAGATGATGAAAAACGTGATAACAAAGAATAACAATTGACTAACAAACAAAAGACTAATTATAATTAAGCAAAAAGAAAGGTATAATGAATAATATATTAGATATTGAATATAGCCAAGAAGAGTATGAAGAACAGGTTCCAAGACTATTAGTTAAAAAGACTGTTGATTTTGTCCTATCTAAATTTGCAACAAACCCTTATGAGTTATCAATAACGTTTGTAAGTGATGATGAAATACGACAATTAAATAAGCAATGGAGAAATATAGATTTACCAACTGATGTTCTTTCTTTTGTTCAAGCCGACAATATTGATGAAGTTGATTTTTGGCCTGATAGTGAAGAAGAAGAGATTTTAGGAGATCTAATTATTTCTATCGGATCAATTCAAAGAAATTGTGAAGACTTCAATGTACCATTTAAAGAAGAAGTTTTAAGAGTAATAATTCATGGAGTTCTTCATTTACTCGGTTATGATCATGAAACAAATGATAAAAATGAAGCCATGCTAATATTACAAGAAGAAATATTATCAGAGACTAGGGAGATATAAAGTGAGTCTTTTAAATGTATTATTTAAAAAAAGAAATAAAGCCAAACTAGAAGCAGTTGAAGAAGCTGAACTAGTAGAAAGGCAAACCATGATTAAAGGAATTGGCGAACTTGATGAAATGACTGTTAAAGAAGTTATGGTTCCAAGAATTGATGTTTCTTTTGTAAAACATGATTCAACTTTAGAAGAGTTTTATATTTTAATAGCAGAGAATGGATATTCAAGATATCCAGTTTACGAAGATAATAAAGATAATGTTATCGGAGTGTTATATACAAAAGACCTTTTAGTTAAAGGTATAGAAGAAAAGTTTGATGTAAAAAAATTTATGAGAGAGGCCTTTTTTGTACCTGATAGCAAACATTTAGATGACTTGCTTCGTGAATTTAAGCTTAAAAAAGTACATATTGCAGTTGCTGTAGATGAGTATGGTGGCGTATCAGGGATTGTTTGTCTTGAAGACATTCTTGAAGTTATTGTTGGTGAAATTCAAGATGAATTTGATGAAGAAGAAGATAACATTAGAAAAATTGATGAACAGCATTTTTTAGTAGATGCAAGAACAAGTATTGAAGATGTAAATAATGAACTAAATCTTAGTCTTGAAGATGATGATTTTGAAACTGTCGGTGGTTTGGTTCTTGAAATATTTGGT
>CAZHNE010000029.1:9509-15567 GCA_964533775.1 uncultured Spirochaetaceae bacterium
TCTTGAAGATGATGATTTTGAAACTGTCGGTGGTTTGGTTCTTGAAATATTTGGTAAGATTCCTGAAAAGGGAGAAAGCATAGAAATTGAAAATAACACATTTACAGTAGAAGAAATAGAAGGTCATAAAATAGAGAATATTTCAATTATTATAAACGAGTAAGTATTATTATATGACAAATTGATAATTTAGTTAATGTGAAACTAGGTATATAAAACCATGTATAGGATGTATTTAACTTCTATTTGATATATGTATTGCCTAAAATATATAAACAAGGTCATCTTTTATTGCAATTAAAGAAAAGAATTAAATTTTTACTCTTTTTTATTGCCCTTTCGTTGACCATTTCTTAAGTTATTAGTATTATATTAAGTATATAAAATAACAATAAAATCTGGAGGATTTTCCATGAAAATTGCAATTAACGGTTTTGGTAGAATTGGACGCAATGTATTTAAAATTGCTTTCGCTAATCCAAACATTGAAGTAGTCGGTATTAATGATTTAACAGACGCAAAGACTTTAGCTCATTTATTAAAATATGATTCAACTTACGGTGTTTACCCACATGAAGTAACATCAAAAGAAGATTCAATTACTGTAAACGGTAAAGAAATTCCAATTTACGCAGAACGTGAACCAAAGAATTTACCTTGGGGTAAATTAGGTGTTGATGTTGTTGTAGAATCAACTGGTGTATTTAGAAGTGCAGAAGGACCAAGAGGTGGTTATAAAGATCACATCGTAGCTGGTGCTAAAAAAGTAATTTTAACTGTTCCTGCTAAAGACGAAATTGATCAAACAATCGTACTTGGTGTAAATGATAATGAATTAGATTTAAGCAACACAGCATTTTCAAATGCTTCTTGTACAACAAACTGTTTAGCTCCTTTAGCTAAAGTACTAAATGATTCATTTGGTATTGTAGATGGTTTAATGACAACAATTCATGCTTATACTACTGACCAAGCTTTACTAGACCAACCACACTCAGACTTACGTCGTGGTAGATCTGCTGCTCTTTCAATTATTCCTACAACTACTGGCGCTGCTGTTGCTGTAGGTAAAGTAATTCCTGAGTTAAACGGTAAATTAAACGGTTTAGCAATGCGTGTTCCTACTCCTACTGGTTCCCTTGTTGACCTAGTTGTTGAATTAGAAAAAGATGCAACTGTTGAAGAAGTAAATGCTGCTGTAAAAGCTGCTGCTGATGGCCCAATGAAAGGCATATTAGAATACACAGAAGATCCAATCGTATCATGTGATATTGCTGCTAACAGTCATTCATCAATTTTTGATTCTTTATTAACAATGAAAATGGGTGAAAAAAAGTTCAAAGTAATGAGCTGGTATGATAACGAAATAGGTTATTCAACACGTGTTGTTGATTTAGCTTTAAAAATCGCAAAATAATAAAAAACTTCTCAAGTCGAGGAGATGCCTGCTCTAATTAAAAAAGGGCAGGTTTTGTTTGTATAGGAGGAAATTATGGTATTAAATACAATAAGAGATGCTAAATTTGACGATAAGAAAGTTGTTGTTCGTGTTGATTTTAATGTACCAATTGAAAACGGTGTAGTAACTGACGATACACGTATTAAAGCAGCTTTACCTACAATCAAATATTTATTAGTTCAAGGTGCCTCATTAATTGTTATGAGCCACAGAGGACGCCCAAACGGTGTAAAAGATCCTGAATTATCAATGGCACCTATCGCTAAAAGATTTAGTGAATTATTAGATAAAGAAGTTAAGTTAGCTCCAGATGTTATTGGTAGTGAAGTTGAAGCTTTAGTTAAATCTATGAAAAAGAATGATATAGTTTTATTAGAAAACTGTCGTTACTACAATGAAGAAACAGACAATGATTTAGATTTTGCTAAAAAGTTAGCTGCATTTGGTGATATTTTTGTAAATGATGCATTTGGAACTGCTCACAGAGCTCATGCTTCAACAGAAGGTATATCACATTTCTTACCATCATATGCTGGTTTCTTAATTGAAAAAGAAATTGAGTATATGGCTCCTTTATTAGAAAATCCACAAAAACCATTTGTTGCAATAATTGGTGGTTCAAAAGTTTCTAGTAAAATAACTGTTTTAGAAAGTTTAGTTAACACTTGTGATACTATCGTTATCGGTGGTGGTATGGCATATACTTTCCAAAAAGTTTTAGGTAAAACAATTGGAAATAGTTTACTTGAAGAAGATTATCTTGAAACCGCAAAAAGCTTCTTAGAAAAAGCCAAAGAAAAAGGCGTTAAAGTAGTTTTACCTGTGGACAATCTCTCAGGTGCAACTTTTTCAGCTGATGCAGAACCAATTTTATCAAACGGATGCATTTATGATGATTTAATCGGTATGGATATTGGTCCTGAAACTATTAAATTAATTATATCTGAAATAAACAACGCAAAAAGTGTTGTTTGGAATGGCCCAATGGGCGTATTCGAATTTGATGCTTTTAGTAAAGGAACATTGGAAGTTGCTAAAGCACTTGCAGCTTGTGATGCAATTACAGTTGTAGGTGGTGGAGATAGCGTTGCAGCTATTAACAAGTTTAATCTAGCAAGTAAAATTAGTCACGTTTCAACAGGCGGTGGTGCTTCTTTAGAATTCTTAGAAGGCAAAACTTTACCTGGAATTAAAGCTTTAGAAAAAAAATAGGAGAAAAAGTTATGAGAACCCCTTATATCGCAGGAAACTGGAAAATGAATTTAACACCGAGTGAAGGTGTAAAATTTGCAAAAGAATTAGCAGAGGCAACAAAAGGTTGTAATGCTAAAGTACTAGTAGCACCAAGCTTTGTAGCAATCCCTGGTGTTGCTGAAGCACTAAAAGATACACACGTGTTAGTTGGAGCTCAAAACATGAGTGATAACTTAAAAGGTGCTTTTACTGGTGAAGTTTCACCTACTATGTTAAAAGATTTAGGTGTAACTAATGTACTTTTAGGTCATAGTGAAAGAAGAGCAATCTTTGGAGAAAATGATCAATTTATAAATAGAAAAGTGCTTTTAGCGTTAGCAGAAAAGCTTGATATTATTCTTTGTATTGGTGAAACATTAGAAGAAAGAGAAGCTGGAAAACTTGAAGAAGTTTTAACAACTCAAGTAACTGAAGGCTTAAAAGACGTATCTAAAGACATGATGAAACACATTACACTAGCTTATGAACCAGTATGGGCTATTGGTACTGGTAAAACTGCTACACCTGAAGATGCAGATAATGCACATGCTTTTGTGAGAGGAATTATTGAAAAACTTTTTGATAAAACTGTTGCAGAAGAAACAATAATACAGTATGGTGGTTCAGTAAAGGCAACAAATGTTAAAGAATTAATGGCTAAAGAAAACATTGATGGAGCATTAGTAGGTGGTGCATCATTGTCAGTCGATCAATTCTTACCAATAGTTTGTTTTGACAAGTAATAATTCGGAGTAAAATAGTATGGGTGTTTTAAATGTTATTCTGATGGTACTTTTTATCATCGTGAGTATTTTATTAGTATTTATTGTAGCAATTCAAGATGAACAAAGTGACGGTTTAGGTGGTGTTTTTGGATCAGCAGCTCAAAGCTCGTTTGGTTCTCACACAAGCCGTGTTGTTACTAAAGTTTCAGCAATTCTTGGCGCATCATTTATGATTTTGGCTATTTGTATAGCTCTTATAAACAAATCACCTTCTGATGCAAAGCTATTAGATTCAGTTGAATCCGATCAAGTACAACAATCAGAAACTTGGTGGAAAGATGCTCCTGCTAATTAATACGATACATAATTAATTATCGACAACCGATCGCCACCAAAGCGATCGGTTTCTACTTAAAAGTGAGGGATTATTTAATGAAAGTTTGTATTCTATATGCTGCAAAATCAAATAACAACTCTTATATCAAATCAATTGCTGCTTCATTAGCAAGAGGTGTTGAACTACAAAATCACATAGTTGATATAATTGATATGAAACTTGATGAAGGTAAGATTGTTTCATATTATGATTATATTATTCTAGGGTGTGAAAGTATGACTACTTTTGGAGGTAAAATTCCAACCGTAGTAAGATCATTCTTGGAAAGAAGTGGTGCTATTTCAGGTAAGAGATGTATGGCTTTTGTATGTAAACCAGGATTGAGAAGTAATAAAACATTGCAAGCTGTTATGAAAGTAATGGAAGAACAAGGAATGTTTTTAAAGACAAGTGATATCATTAAAAATGATGCACAAGCAGTCGCCATTGGAAAAAGATTACATATTAAGTAAAAATATATTAGGAGTTCCTTTTTATGCAAACAAAGAGAAAAATAGCTTTATTAATAAGCATGATTATTAGTGCGTCTTGCATTTTTGCTGCAGTTCCTTTTGGAAAACCTGCTGCTATTGTAAAGTTTAATGGACAAACAAACCCCATTTCTGAAACTGATTTGAATAATCAAGTTGCAAGTGTGGTGGCTATGTATCAAGCACAAGGACAAGCTATAAAAGCTGAAGATATAAAAAAACAAGTTTTAGATTCTATGATTGATAATATTTTATTAGAAGCTGGTGCTGCAAGAGATGGTGTAGCTATCACTAATGCACAAGCAGATCAATTAGTTCTTCAGCAAAAATACTTACTTGAGCAACAAGCTGGACGAACTATTTCTCAAAGTGAGTTTGAGCAAATTATCATTCAACAAGTTGGATCTATTGATGACTATAGAGAATATTTAAAGTCACAAGCTTTAATAAATGAATACTTAATGATTAAAAAGGGCAATATTCTAACTCCTGAAAATGCAATTGCAACAGAAGCGGAAATTCTAAATTATTACAGAGCAAACAGAGCAGGACTTGTAAACCCAGAAACGGTTAATATAGCTCAAATATTTGTTCCTTTTAAAGATAATGCTACTAATACGAAAAACGAAGCAACATTAAAGACTGTAGCTTCTGATTTAAGTAAAAATAGAATTACTTGGGAAGATGCAGTTAAAAAGTATAATCAAGACTTATCTAATGTAAAAGCTGATGGAGATATCGGTTGGTTAACTCAAGATGATCCACAAAACATTAAAGCTGTTTTAGGTGAAAATTACTTTAACACAGCCTTTGATCTAGAAGTAGGTAAAACCTCTGATTTAATTACCACATCTCAAGGTTATCACATCCTTAAGATTAAAAATCATTTTGATGCTAAATTACTTACATTAGATGATCCAATCAGTCCTGCTGATAAAACTACAGTTAGAGAGTATATTTCAAATATTATCTCTAATCAGAAGTTACAAACGCTTGCTTCTAATGCATTACTTGAATTATCAAGTGATTTAAGGAAACAAGCTACTATAACTTATTTAACAAATTAAGTTAAAATTATAAACAAATACAAATCTCTAGCTAAGCTAGAGGTTTTTTTATATTTAGTGCTATTTGTGGATTGTAAGACTTAGTAACTTTTGTTAATATGGTTACAATAAACTTAGATTTTTAGATACAAGGAATTTTGATGAAGACAAGGCATAGAGCTCGTGAATTAGTTTTACAAGCATTATATGAAATGGATATTAGAAACCAGTTGTCACTTGATAATTATGATAGTGATTATTACCCCTGTTTGACTGAAGAAGAGGTTGATGCTCTTGAAGATGAAGTTAAAATTTTTGCAGCAATTTTACTCAAAGGTACATTATCATCTTTAGAAGAAGTTGATAAATATATTTCAGATTTCTCTTATAATAGACCCTTAGAGAGGATTGATATTGTTGATAGGAATATTTTACGTCTAAGTATATATAGTTTGCTTCAAAATGAAGTACATCCTCATGTTATTATTGATGAAGCAGTCAAATTATCACAAGATTTTTCAACCGAAGTTAATTATAAATTTATTAATGGGATATTGGATACATTTCAAAAAAAGTTGAATTTGGAGGAAAAGTTTAATTGATTACAATTAAAAGTGAAAATCAAATCGATGGTATTAGAAAAAGTTGTCATGAATTAGCAAAATTGCTAGATATTTTAGAATCCGGTTTTATTAAAGCAGGTATGAGCACAAAAGAAATTGATAAAT
>CAZHNE010000030.1:0-7456 GCA_964533775.1 uncultured Spirochaetaceae bacterium
TACACACTAGTCAAAAGGGCTATCTTTCTTATTACTTTACACACTTTAAAGTAGAAAAGGCTACAAATCTGAAGTTTTACTTTGATTCTTTAAATATCTACCTAGTTAACAATGCATAAGCCTTACAAAGATTATCCTAAAGATTCTACATAAAAAAAATCCACACCACAAAAAAAGGAAAATATCTACTTTTAGCGATTTGACTATTCTCGACAGCTAATAGCTAAAGAAGGAGTACATGGTATAAAAGTCCTTACTATCAATTAAATAGATTGAAAAAAGAACCTTGTAATTACTTCGGTTCTAGAAAGAAATCTAGTTTTTAATATTAAGTTGAGTAACAGAGTTAATAAATATTTAATTTATTAAAAGAAAAAGAGTGATAATTTAATTTATAGAGGTTAGCATGGTAAAAAATGACAATTTATTTAAAGATGATGTTTCTATCGTCTTATGTGGAAGTGCAGGGCAAGGGCTAAAAACTATAGAAGTAGTTTTAGTTCATATTTTAAAGCAAAGTGGATATAATGTTTTTTCTACAAAAGAGTATATGTCCAGAATTCGTGGAGGAAGTAACTCAACTCAAATAAGAGTATCAGAGGAGAATATTAAATCAATGAAATTTAAGATTGATATTCTTATTCCTTTAGATATGGATGCAATAGACCATGTCGCTCACCGACTTACAAAAAGTACTGTAATAATTGGGGACAAAGATTCTTTTAAACAATCAAAATATGAAATATTAAATATTCCTTTTTTAAAAATAGCACAAGAAGTAGGAAATAAATTGTATGAAAATGTTGTTGCCTGTGGAGCTATTCTAGCTTTATTCAATAAGGACCTTTCCTTATTAAATGAATATATAAATACTAAGTTTGGTAAAAAAGGTGAGGATGTTGTTAATAGTAATATAGAAGCAGCAAAAAGAGGCCACAAGAGAGGAAAAGAGTTGTATGATAACTCTGTTGTGAAAATAGAAATAAAAACAAATGCTAAAATAAAAGATGATTATTTTTTAAATGGAAATGATGCAATTGGTTTTGGCGCCCTTATGGGAGGATGTAACTTTATATCTTCTTATCCTATGTCTCCTGGAACTGGGGTGCTAACATTTTTATCACAATATTCAAAAGAAATGGAAATTGTTGTTGAGCAAGCAGAGGATGAGATTGCTGCTGTAAATATGTCCATAGGTGCTTGGTATGCTGGATCTAGAGCATTAGTTACAACTTCAGGTGGTGGATTTGCTCTTATGGGTGAAGGTGTTAGTCTCTCTGGAGTATTAGAAACACCAACAGTAATTCATTTAGCACAAAGACCAGGTCCTGGAACTGGGCTTCCAACAAGAACAGAGCAAGGAGATCTTGAGGTTGCATTATATTCAGGTCATGGGGAATTCCCACGTATAATTTTAGCTCCTACTACTATTGAAAAAACTGTAAAAGTTGTCGCAGAAGCTTTTAATGTAGCAGATAAGTATCAAGTTCCGGTAATAATTCTTTCAGATCAGTATTTTTTAGATACAACTTATAACACAAAAACTATTGATTTAGATGTAAAAATTGAAAATCATTTTGTCAAAACTACTAAGGATTATAGTAGGTACAAGCTAACAGAAAGCGGTATTTCACCAAGAGGTATTCCATCCTTTGGAGAGGGATTAGTTTGTGTTGATAGTGATGAGCATGATGAAAACGGAAGAATAACTGAAGATTTAAATATGCGAATTAAGATGGTCGACAAAAGGCTTAAGAAACTAGAGCTAATAACAGAAGAGGCACTCCCTCCAATATTTACAGGAGATGAGGCTTATGAAACTTTAGTAATTGGATGGGGCTCAACATACAATGTTATTAAAGAAGCTTTGTCTTTAATTAACAACAAAAAAATTAGCCATCTTCATTTTACTCAAGTTTATCCAATAAGTAAAAAGGCTAAAGAGTATTTAGAAAAAGCAAAAAACATAATTATTGTTGAAAACAATTCAACAGCTCAATTTTCAAAGCTTTTAAAAATTTATACTGGAATAGAAATTAAAAACAAAATACTAAAATATAACGGTATTCATTTTTACTTAGAAGAATTGGTTGAGAAAATCAGTGAAGTGATAGGAGATAACTCATGAATAATAAATACAGTATAAAAAATCAAGATATAGCATGGTGCCCAGGATGTGGGAACTTCTCAATAGTGGAAAGTGTTAAAGAAGCACTAGAGGAACTCTCTCTTCAAAGAGAGGATATAGTCATGGTTTCAGGAATTGGACAAGCTGCAAAAACACCTCAATATATAAATACAAGTTTTTTTAATGGCCTTCATGGTAGAGCTCTACCTGTTGCTACAGCTATTAAAGCCTCTAATTCAAAGCTTACAATTATTGCTGAAAGTGGAGAGGGGGATATGTATGGAGAAGGGGGAAACCATTTTATTCATACAATAAGAAGAAATGTAAATATAACAAATATAGTTCATAACAATATGATATATGGCCTTACAAAAGGGCAAGCTTCTCCAACAACACAAAAGGGTATGAAGACCTCTCTACAGTTTTTTGGGGTTATAAATGAGCCGTTTAACCCTATGGCAGTTGCAGTCTCTCTTGGTGCATCTTTTGTAGCAAGGGCTTTTAGTGGAGACAAAGAAAAAACAAAAGAAATTATTAAAAAAGCTATTTTACACAAAGGTTATGCTTTAGTTGATATATTTCAACCTTGTGTATCATTTAATAAAGTTAATAATTATAAGTGGTTTAAAGAAAACACTTATTATCTTGATGAAGACTACGACCCTTATAACCAGTCTTTAGCTTTTAGTAAATCTCTAGAAACCGATAAGTTCCCATTAGGTATAATTTATATAAATAAAGATAAGACAGGCACCTTTGAAGAAAACCTTGTAGCTTATGAAAAGGATAAAACTCCTCTATTTGAAAGAAAAAGAGATATTAAAAAGGTTAAAGGTCTGTTAAGTGAGAGAAAATAAACACACTTCTTTTATGATTTTCATAAGGGGAAGGTCTTTAAAATTAGCAAAACACAATATATTTTGCTATTGAAAAATGATGTAAAAAAGGGGCTTAGTCTTTGTAGCGTATACAAAAACTAGCCCCGTTTTTTTTTATTTAGGCTATACTATTAACCTAAGCTTTATAAAGCTATATAAGAATTTCACTCTTTACTCGTAGCTAACAGCTCCATTTTCTAAAGCTTCAGCAGCTAAGTTGTAGAATGAATCTACATGAATAGAAACTCCTGAGATATCATCTGTGTGACCCTCATCATCATTATATGAGATTGCACTCACATCTTGAGTTTTAAGAAGGTGTTGCTCTACTCTATTTGCTTGTTCATACCATTCAGCTTGAGCTCCAGCATATGCTACCATATTGTAGTTACCTTCCATATCAAGCACTTTTTTGTCTACACCATCTTCATTAAGAGCTGACCAATATGCTTCAACGATATTTCCATTTTCTACGAATAGAGATACATATTCTTTCCAGTCGTTGCTAAAAGAATCTTGAATTGCATAGTAACCACCATCAGTGTAAGGACCAATTTCTACAGGGCCTGCTTTAAGAGCAGCTTGTGAAAGATTAAAGAAACTATCTACATGGATTGATACACCACTAATTGCATCAGTGTAGCCATCATCTTTATTGTAATCAGCAAGAGAGGGATCTTGAAGTTCAAGAAGGTATTGCTCTGCTTTTGCAGCTTGTTCGCTCCATTCAGCTTGTGCTCCACCATATTGTACCATGTTGTATTTTCCTGCAGCATCTAGAAGTTTTTTATCTTCTCCATTTTTGTTCATACCTGACCAGTTAGCACCAACGATATAACCATTGATAACAGTTAGGGAAACATATTCTTTCCAACCAGAACTTGCGTATTTATCATCACTAATAAAGTATGTACCGTCTTCATACATGCCGCTACCGACAGGACCATTAGCTAAAGCTTTTTGTGCTAAATTGAAAAAGACTCCTGCTTTAATGCTTACACCTGAAATAGAATCTGTGTGTCCTATCTCATCTGTATAATTAACAGCAGCGGGGTCTTGAGTTTGAAGTAAATATTGTTCAGATTTTTGGGCTTGCTCATACCATTCAGCTTGCGCTCCACCAAACATTTTCATGTTGTATTTACCAGCTTTGTCTAATTCTTTTTTTGTAGGACCAGCGTTTACATTAACGCCATTCCAATCTGCTGAAACAATTTTGCCATCCTCAACAACTAATGTAACAGCATATTTCCATCCACTTGAAGCAAAACTGTCTTCAGTTGTGAAATATACTCCGTCTTCATAAGAGCCTTCTTTTGCGACAACAGCTTTTGAAGCTTCTTGCTTAGTAGTCATTGTGAGAGCCTGCTCTGTGGCTGTCGGTTCACTTTTTTGGCAACTGACCAAAGAGATGCTAATTAGTGTTACTAGCAACATTAATGTAAATGTTATATTAATTTTTTTCATTTATTACTCCTGTGTGTAGATATTTAGTTTGGATATCAATAATTTGGGTTAGTATATTGTCTGTTATATATTTTATTCAAGAGGTGAAATCCATTTTTTATTATAATAGTTTTGACAAAAAATAACTAAACTGGTAACATTTGTATATGAAAAAACTAACACTTATAGATATCATAATCTTTATCTTATTTCTAACAATAAGTGTTTTCAGCTTTACTCTTTACAATAATGTTTCTGGAAAACCTGAAGTTCATGTTAGGCTGGGGGATAAAGAGTGGGTATATGATTTAAGTGTTGATACAGTAGCATCTTTTGAAGGACCTATTGGAAATACAACTATAGAAATATCTAACAATAGGGTTCACGTTCTTTCTGCAGACTGTAAAAATCAAGTTTGTGTATTAGCTGGTTGGATAGAAAAACCTGGAGAATGGATAGCTTGTCTTCCAAACAATGTTTTTATAGTAATAGAAGGGCAACAAGAAATTGCCGGGGAGGGGGAAGCTGATGACATCTCATTCTAAGGTTAGAGTTGATCTTGTAGCTCTTTTTTCAGCTTGTGCTCTCTTTCTTTCTACAATAGAATATATGATTCCTAAGCCAGTTGCTTTTATGCGTCTTGGCCTTGCAAATATTCCACTTATTCTTGCTTTAGGAGTATTTAGTCACAGAGAGTATTTTTTACTACTTTTTTTAAAAGTATTAGGGCAAGGGTTAATAAGTGGAACAATTTTTAGTTACATAATTCTTTTCTCTCTTGCAGGAAGTCTCTCAAGTGCACTATTAATGCTTTTAATTTATACAATATTTAAAAGTAAGGTAAGTAAAGTGGGTATTAGTTTAGCAGGAGCTTTAGGAAGCTCTATTAGTCAGCTCTTTATCAGCAGACTCATTTTGTTTGGAGAAGCAACTTATATAATTGCTCCCTTGTTTCTTTTTTCAGGCTTAATTAGTAGTATCATCATTGGACTTTTTGCTAGTGAGTTTAGTTTTAAAAGTATTTGGTATACTAATCTTAAGAAAGGAAGGCTATGAAGTATTCAACACTTAGACTCCTTAGCGGAGCCATTATAATAGCAAGCATCCTTATTTCTCAGTCTCTCTTTTTAAGGCTGTGTATTACAATATTTATTATAATATTAGCATCAAAAAGTGGAAGAAAATTTAGACTCCTTCCTAATGTAATTTTATTAGTAACAATTTCTTTGGCTCACACACTTACTCCACATGGAAGAGTGTTTTTTTCAATAGGGTCTTACCCAATTACAATAGGAGCTCTCTCTATTGGCGCAAATAAAGCATTACTTCTTATAAGTTTTATTTATGCATCCCATTACATGATGAGCACAAGAGCGCAAATTCCTGGTAAGTTAGGAGCTCTCATTTCACTTCAGTTTTATTACTTTGATCAATTAGCAAGCAAATGGAATAAAATAGAGAAGAAAAGACCTTTAATCTATGCAATAGATCAATTGCTCTTAGGTATTGAAGAAGAGGTTGATAAAGATTCATTAAAAAAAGAAAAAAAGAGATATGTAGTAAAAAAAGATGTATGGATACACACTTTTCACATCCTAGTTATAATTCTTTTGTTCATTATTTTCAGTGATTGGTTTAAATCCTTATTCCCTTTTATTTCTCTACTACCTTAAAAGAGTCATCATTTATACTATAGTTGATAGATTTATCTTTAAATCCTTGTGAAAGGTATATATCATTATTTTTATCAATAAACACAGCTTCAACATCTTCAAGAGAATTAATAAGGGTTAATCCTTCCTTTTTTCCTAGTGAGAAAATAGCTGTACTAAGAGCGTCTGCAAGAAGAGAATTGCTAGCAATTATACTTGCACTAGTTAGATTGGTTACAACAGGGTATCCAGTATCAGTGTTAAGAATATGGTGGTAAGTTACCCCATCAACTTCTAAAAACCTCTCATAAGGACCACTTGTAACTAAGGAAAGATCTTCAAGGTGGAGGATTACAACTGAGTTGCCTCTTTCTAATTCTGGGTTTTGAACACCTATTCGCCATTTTTCCCCGTTAGTTCTCCTTCCAACAGTAAGAACATTCCCACCAAGATTAATTATTGCTTTTTCAACATTATTAAAGGAGAGTATTTTAGCAATTTCATCCGCAGCATAGCCTTTAGCAATGCCACCTAAGTCAATTTCCATTCCTTTTTTATTTAGGAATACACTTTTTTCTTCTTCATTAAGAGTAATCATCTCATACCCTATAAGAGGTAAGAGAGAGTTTATCTCATCTTGTGAGGGAACTCGAGCATCTTCAGAGCCAATGTTCCAAGCTGAAACTAATGCACCAACTGTTGGATCAAATGCCCCATTACTAATAGAGGCAACCTCAACAGCTTTTTTAATTACAGAGAATGTATCATTAGAAACAACTACAGGTTTGATTCCTGCATTTTTGTTGATAGAAGAGACTTCACTTGAAGAAATCCTAGTAGACATTTTGTTTTCAATATCTCTCGCTCTTTCAAAAGATTTAGAAAAAGCTTCTTCAGAAGGATTATCGTAAATTGTTATTTTAACAGAAGTTCCAAGAATAAGTCGTGATTTTGAAACTGTTTCATATTGTGGTTCTTCATTCTTTTTACTACATCCAGTAAAGAATATTAGAAAAAATAATATGATTGATAAAATTTGAATTGATTTTATAGTATGTTTCATGTTAATACTTATTGTTAATAGCAAGTTTTAAAAAAAACTTCAATAACCTAACTCCTATATTTTGTGTTTTAGGTCGCTTAATAGCGCGAACCTAATTCTAAGAGGTATTTGAAGGAAGACAAAGGAGCATAAAGTGGATAAGAAAAGAATTATAGTATTAGGCGGTGGATATGCTGGTGTTCATGCAGCAAAAAGACTCGCTAAAAAACTGAAAAAATTTAAAGATAAGGTAGAAATTACACTTATTGACAGACACAAAGATCATATTTTAATGACTGAGCTTCATGAA
>CAZHNE010000030.1:7556-15520 GCA_964533775.1 uncultured Spirochaetaceae bacterium
AATTACACTTATTGACAGACACAAAGATCATATTTTAATGACTGAGCTTCATGAAATTGCTGGTAATAGAGTAGAGGAAGAGTCAGTTAAAATATCCTTCGATAGAATCTTTGGTGGTAAAAGAGTTAATTTTGTTCGAGATGAAATTAAGACAATAGATTTTAAAGAACAAGTTGTTCATGGAAATAAAGCTTCCTACCCGTATGATCAAATAATTATTGCAACTGGTGCTGAATCTACAGACTTTAATATCCCAGGAGTGAAAGAACACGCTTTCTATGCATGGGGACTAGAGGATGTTCTTCGAATTAAACGCCATATTAAAGATACTGTAAGAGAAGCAAGCTATATAACAGATAGGGATGAAAGAAAGGAAAAACTTACATTTGTTGTAGCCGGCGGTGGATTTACTGGAGTTGAAATAACTGGTGAATTACTTGAATGGATTCCTCTTCTTTGTAAAGAGTATGGAGTTGATTATAATGAAGTAACTCTTATGAATATAGAAGCCCTTGATACTATATTAAGGATACTTCCAGAAAAACCAAGAAATAAAGCTATAGCCTACATGGAAAAACATGGGGTTATTGTAAGGGCTAATAGCCTTATTGTTAAAGCTGATGATAAGTCGATAACATTAAAAGATGGAACTGTTATAAAAACCCAGACCCTCATTTGGACATGTGGTATTAGAGGAACAACATTCTGCCATGAGTTAGACTTAACTGATGGAAAGGTTCAACGTAAACAAGTTGATAAGTTTATGAAATCTCCAGATTATGACAATGTATACTTAGCAGGAGATGGGGTGTGGTTCATGGAAAATGGACGTCCAATCCCTCAAATTGTTGAAGCTGCTGAACAAACAGCTGCTACAGCTGCAGATAGTATTGTATACACTATTAAAAAAGAATTTGGCGTAGATGCTAAACCTGTTAAACCTTTTAAATCAAATTTCCATGGTTATATGGTAAGCATTGGTGGAAGATATGCAGTTTCACACACTGGTGGTATATCTATGTCAGGATTTCCTGCAATGGCACTTAAGCACCTTGTAAACATTTATTATCAGTCAGGTGTTTGTGGAATAAATGGTGGATGGAACTATTTTAAACATGAAATATTAAATATTAAAAACAATAGATCTCTTATTGGAGGCTTTGCAGCCTACAAATATCAAGCTTATTGGTTAGCATTCTTAAGAATATTCTTAGGTATTATGTGGCTAATTGAAGGTATTGGTAAAGTTACAGGTGGCTGGCTTTCAGATACTACTGGATCTAAAGTATATTGGGGTCCTTCTAAGGGCGGAGAAGGAGATGCAGTAAGTGCAGCCTCTGAAGTATGGGATGCAGGCGCTGAAGCAGTTACTGAAACAGCAGCAGTTGTAGGCGAAGCGGTTCAACAATTTGCACCACCTTTACTAAAGGAGCCATTAGCTCTCTTTACTTGGATGAATGATAACCTTGTAGCATTAGCACCTTACTTGTTCCAAATTATGATTACAGTAGCAGAAGTGGGAGTAGGAATTGCCCTTATATTAGGTTTCCTTACAGCCCCAGCTGCCGTTGTTTCATTAGGTCTTTCTACAATGTTCTTAATTGGAGCTCTTGCTGGTAAAGAAATTCTCTGGTATATGGCAGTCTCTATTGTAATGATAGGTGGAGCTGGAAGAGCATTTGGACTAGACTATTGGGTAATGCCTTGGATTAAAAAAACTTGGAATAAGATTCCTTTTGCAAAAAGACTATATATATTTATGGATGAGCCAGAATTTACTAAAAAACAAATGGAAAGAAGACTTGCAAAACATAAAGATATAACAATTTAAATGAGAGATTTTTGGAAAGATGAGCCATCTATTGAAGAGAAACTTCAACAGGTGCGCTCACTAATATTAACCAACATTGATAAATCAAATCCTTTTATTAAAGCCTTGTTAGTAGATAGAGTAACAAAGGGGGGGAAGATGATTCGTCCTGCCCTTGTTATTATTGGAGCTAAGTTAGGAGAAAAAGAAAGAGAAAAGGATGCTCTAAGATTAGCAAGTTCTTTAGAGATGATTCATATCGCCTCTTTAGTGCATGATGATATTATTGATAAGGCTAAAACTCGCAGAGGCCTACCTACTATTAACTCATTAGTTGGGCCTAAGCAAGCAGTTCTTGCTGGGGATTTTTTGTTATCTAAAGCACTTAGTTTGTTAAATGGTAAAGAAGGAGATCTTGAATCTAGTTCTGTGGCTAATGCTTTTAGCCGCTTATGTGAAAGTGAGCTAAATCAAGATGCTGATGTAGGTAATTTCCTTATTTCCTCATCAACATATATTCGTCGTATTGCTGGAAAGACAGCTTCTTTGTTTGCCCTTAGTTCTTATGCAGGAGCTGCAGTTACACTAGCTGATAAATATCAACAAAATCTATTACACAGAATTGGATATTGCTTAGGTATGGTTTTTCAAATAAAAGATGACATACTAGATTATACTGGAGATGCTGTTAAGTTAGGGAAGGAAATTGGGCAAGATGTTAGATCTGGAATTCCTACATACCCTCTTATTGCTGCATTAAAAGAAGAAGCTAAAAAGGGTGAAAATAGAGATTTATTTAATTTAGTAAAAAGAAAAAGACCTTTGTCAAAAAGAGATGCAAATAAAGTTGTAGATCTTGTTATTTCTTTAGGCGGGGTAGAAAAATCAGAAGCTTTAGCTCAAAAGTACATAGATAAAGCTCTAACTGATATTAAAAAGCTAAATAATAGGGAAGTAGAAACACAGCTAATTTCCTTATACACAAAGTTGTTTTCAAGACATACTTAAAAGAGTTTTGTATTTTAACACTTTAGTTTAAAAATTATTATTTTGTAAAACAACAACAATGGGTAAGAGAATTTCTCTTACCCATTAAATATTAACTCTTTTAAAAGGGAGTTTTATCCCTTTAATTTTTTTAAATAAAAATTAGCATCCATTAAATAGTAACTCAAGTTGCTCTTTTGTTAATTGCTTACCGTATTCACAAACTTCAAAAGGTTCACACTCTTTAATACTAGCTCCCTTTTTATCCCCATATCTCTCTATTAGTTCTTTTCTATAAAGAGAAGCATAAGAGGGTTGTGTTCTGTTTTTATAAAAATTAATTACCCATTCTCTTCTTGCTTTTAAATCTTCTTCCTTAGGAACTTTGTCTAATTCTCCATCAATATATGGTAACCAATCAAACAGTTGACTCTCGTGTTCCATAAGCATGCTTATTTTTGTTGAAAAAGTGTCATCAATATTAATTACAATATCTGGGTTAAATTCAATTGGCTTTTTAAATGAATCTGCCCAATAAAGAATTACTGGAACATACCTAAGAGCGGGAGTATCGGGAGCAACATTTGGAACCATTAGCATATAAGAAGCATCTTGAACAAGTTGTGATGTGTACCTGTGATCTGGATGGTAATCATTTAGTCTATTAGTAATAATTATATCAGGCTTAATATTTCTAATAGTGCGAATTAAATGAATCCTATTTTGTATATTAGGTTCAAGCTCTCCATCTATAACATCTAATGTTAAGGATTTTCCATTAACAATTGAAGCAGAATTTTGAGCTTCGACTTTTCTAATATCCCGTATTTTACTCTGACTATATTTATAATGGCCGGAACTTCCATCTGTTATACTCATTAAGTAAATATCATCCCCCAAATCACTAAACTTTTTAATAGTCCCACAACAACACAGTTCACAATCATCTGGATGTGCTCCTATACAGAGAATAGTTCTTTTTCCTGGAGATAGTACTGCTTCTGTTTTCATTTAAATTCCTCCTATCTAAATAAACAATAATTAAGTTTTTCTATGTAATATTTAAAGTGCTTTTAAAAGCTAACTAATTTACTGTTGGGTTTTTAATCATCTTTTTCTTTTATAATAACATCTACAGATGTGATTAACAATTAAAATAAAAAGAAGAATATAGTGTTAAAAGCTGATTAGTGCTGTTTACTATAAATAACTCAAGGAGAATTAAATAATTTTATAGAGTGAGTCTTTTGTTAGTAAGTAAAGGATCAATTAGTGTTAGTTTTTTTGTTTACTTATATTTGTTTTGCATCATTAACCCAATAGTAATACCTGCAACAAAACCTACTATAGATAAGAAAGGCATTACTACACCAACATTATTAGTAAATAGACCAATGATTAGTCCTACATTCGCACCGATGATTAAACCAAAGAACATACCAAATGTCACATACTTTTTACCTTTATCATTGTTTTTATCGTTTACTGACATAGCTAAACCTTCCTTTATATATATTTGAGACCTATTAATTAATTAAGCTAGTCTCAAATCTATTATAAGCTGTAGTACTTCTAAGTGCTATAAGAAAGAAACTCTTAGCTACTTTAAAAGTGTTTTTATATTAAATTTACGTTATTAAAATGAGTTTTAGTTATAAATAAAACACTAATAGGTGTAAAAAAGTAAGAAAGTAACAAAACAAAAAGTCAAAAGTTCTAAAACTCATGGTATAATAGATTTAAGTTTTTAATTTATTACATTAGTTCTTAGCGAATTTAGGAGGACAAATGAATCAAATACAAAAATTTAAATCTGAGCTAAGCAATGCTCTAAAGAATCATGTTATACCATTTTGGTTAAAAAGAAGTGTCGATAAAGAATATGGTGGATATTTAACTTCTTTTGATGAGAATGGAATGTTTTACGGAAAGGGTGAAAAAAATATAGTAACCCAAAGTAGAATGGTCTGGGGATTCTCCCATTTAATTCCGTATGCTAAAGAAAGTGACAAAGATTTAATGAAAAAAGCTGCAAGACAGGGAGCGCTTTTTCTAATTGATAAGTATTGGGATACTAAATACGGGGGTTTCTATTGGTTATTAAATAGAGACGGATCTGTTAAAGACCCTTCTAAATTAACATATGGTCAAGGCTTTGCCATATATGCTCTTAGTGAATACTATATACAGTTTAAAGATGAATGGGCACTTGAATATGCTTGTAAAGGATTTGATTGCCTTCAAAAATATTCAACAGACACTCTCTATGGTGGCTATTATGAAAATGTAGAAGAAGATTGGAGTATTTCTCCAAGTGGAGATTACGCAGGGGATAGAAAATCATTAGACATCCATATGCATCTTCTTGAAACATACACAACACTGTACAAAGCATCAAAAGAAGAAATTCATAAAAGAAAACTAAAAGAAGTATACCATCTTATTATTAAATATATGGTAAATGAGGAAAAAGGTTTTGCTTACAACCAGTTTGATTTAAGTTTTAATAAACTTCCTGCTATAGACATACTAAGAACTTGGAATGCAGAAAGAGAAACAAATGAAGAAGTAAACATCCCAACAGACACAACAAGTTATGGTCACAACTTAGAACTAACCTGGCTAGCAGATGAAGCACTCTCTCTTATTGGAGAGAGAGAAGAAAGAGATAATCTATTTTTTAAAAAAGTAATAGAGCACAGCTTATCTTATGGTTATGATAAAAAGAATGGTGGAGTTTACAGAGAAGGGGTAGGAGACAAAGCTGCCTTAGTTCACGATAAAGAATGGTGGCAAAACTTTGAAGGTATGGTAGGTTTTTTAAACGGATACCTTTTGTTCCATGATAATAGGTATCTCGATGCCTTTTTATCAACTTGGAGGTTTATTGATAAACATTTTATGAATTATGAAGTTGGTGAAAGTAGACAGTTATTAACTGTTGAGGGAATTCCTATAGTAGGTAACATGGGAAATCCTTGGAAAGGAATTTACCACACAGGTAGATCTTTAGCAGAATGTATTTCTAGACTAGATGAAATTGTAGCTAGAAAATAAAATTTAGACAAAAAAAAGAAAGTGTATTATAGGAAAACTAATATTCTTTTCTCTTTTTCTTTAATAAAAAGTATAACAGATTTTTACTTTAGCATAGTTAGCTAATCAAAGAGTAATAGCTGTTGTAAATATAATAAAGCAATAGGAGCGGGGATAAGTGTAAATATGTTTTATTTGATGTTGTTTTTGGCTGAAAAAAATTGTCCACTAATACAATTAAATCCATAAAAGCCAATGAAATATATTGTGGTTTTCTATTATAGGTAGTATCCTAGTTACATTAATTATTATTATTAAGGGGTTGATATGTTTAAACATAGCATTGTTTTTAATTCAATTAAAGAAAAGATAGTCATAGGTGGATGGTACGAGGGTATGCTAATTCCTTCTGAATCGCAATTGTGTGAAATGTATGATGTATCAAGAATTACGATTAGAAGAGCTTTAAAAGAATTAGAGTACAGTGGTTTTGTAAGAAGAATCCAGGGAAAGGGAACCTTTGTAAAAGTAAAAAACAGAGATGCTATTGAACTTACTTCATCCGTTGATAACGGATTAAGTGTAACCTATGATATTGTTGAATGTAAAAATATTGCAGCTAATAGCTTTATAGCGAGAAAACTGCATATAGGTGATTATGAAAACGTCTTGTATATCAAGAAAATTCGAAAAAGAGAAGGTAAAGCTGAAGCTGTTATTGAAACTTGGTGCCCAAATTTAACTGTGGATCAAATTGAAGAGTTTGATTTGAAAAACAAAAGAATTATACAAATATTGACTGATATAAAAAAAGAACTAATTGATAGTACAACATTTACAATAACTCCAATAATTCCAGAGGAATGGGTTTGTAAAACAATTAACGTGGAAGTAGGGTCAGCACAAGCTATGCTAAATAGAATATCTGTTGATTCTGAAGAAATTCCTTGTGAATATACTAGAGCAATTATTAATTCAAATGATTTAGAATTTACAATTAGCTCTTGGGTTAAAAAAAATAGTTACAAAGGAATCTAGATTTTCACTCTAGATCATAATATATAGGGGAAGTAATTAATTTTTACTTCCCTGTCCTTTTTATTACAGCTTTCTATTCTTTTATTTGCTCTCTTAAAAGAATAATAAAAACTGCTTTTTATCCTCTTATAACTCTATATTTGCTTGTTTTATAGATAAATCCAATGTATTATTATTTTACAAATATCGAATAAATGTAGAATAAAAGGAATATTAATGGAAAGGACTATAATTAATATGCTGTTTTTAGCAGCAACTAAATACGGCAATAGAGCTTATACATCTCAAAAGATAGATGGAGATTGGATTCCATGTTCTTTTGAAGAGACTGAAATAGTTTCAGATAACATTGCAACAAGTTTATTAAATAGAAAGTTTAAGCCTCAAGATAAGGTAGCTATTCTTAGTGAAGGCTCTAGTGAGTGGGTGAATATTGAGTTAGCTGTAATTAAAGCTAGAGGAATAAGTGTTCCTTTATCTATTAAACTAGTAGAATCAGAAATTTCCTTTAGAGTTAATCACAGTGAATCAACAGCGATTGCTGTTTCACACAATACAATAGATAAAGTAGTCAAAGCTTATGATGACTTTGAAAGGGACGTTGTTTTAATATATTTAGACAAGCCGTGTAAAAAGTTAAATGATATTGCGGAAAAAAAGGGTTGGAAGAAAAATAAGGATTATATATTATACGAAGATTTAAACAATGAAGGAAAAGAGCTTTTAGAGAAAAAAAGTAAACTTCTTTCCTCCTCAATGGATGAAATAAATGAAAATGATGTTGTAAATATTTGTTACACAAGTGGTACTACAGGAAATCCAAAAGGTATAATGCTAACTCACTTAAATTACTGGACTAACAGCCATGATGCTGTAAAGTTGTTTGATTTACCTGATGCTACTTTTGATACACTAATTGTATTGCCAGTTGATCACTCTTTTGCTCACACGGTAGGTATATATACAGCCTTTTTAAGAGGAATCACCCTATACTTTGTTGATGCTGGCAAATCAAACGCATCAATAATAAGAAACTTTCCTAAAAACTTAGTCGAAGTAAGTCCAACCTTTTTAATGACTGTTCCCTCTATCA
>CAZHNE010000031.1:0-1599 GCA_964533775.1 uncultured Spirochaetaceae bacterium
TCTGAAAGATAAATATTACACTTTTTAGGTTATAAAATTTAACTCCATATAAATTAGAAGGTCGAATACAACCTCTAAATTACAATAAACAATGCTTAAAACAAATATTCTCCCATGAATTTATATGAAATATATAACTCATTATAACATATACTCAAAATTTAGCTACAACTAAATTCAAAAAAATCATTTAAGCAATGCTATTCGCTTGCTAAAAGGACGTTTTCTTTAAATTTGACAAAAAATTCATTTTTGTAAATCTGAGGCTTTTAAGGCTGAATTAGGTGCTGTTGCTTTTTTAATTCGTATGTTATAATATCTAATCATTATAACAACTTGTATATGTAAAACACATACACAACAAATGAGACCTTTAAGCTGCTAACTTTTAAACAACTTTAAAAGTATTATATTAAGATTGTCTTTTAACGATTGAAAGTCTTTAGAGAAATAAAACAACTTAGATGTTTCATAAAAGCAAAATTTCCATTTTGAGTTTGGTTAAAATATGAACGTTTTTTAGGCTTTTGATAATTTAAAATACAAAAAGCATTAAGCTAGAACCTAATGCGCAATTAAAAAAAGAGCACGCTTTAAACAAACCTGCTCTTTAATATTAAAATATTTTAAAATAATGATTAACTAGAATAGCTTTTGAGAAATCACTCCTACAAGCTCTTCTAGCAGCTTGATCTCCTCATCTTTAAATCTACTAAAAGATTTAGAATCTATATCTAATACTCCAAAAACTTGTGTGCCTTTTTTCAAAGGAATTACCAACTCACTGCTTGTATCATTTTCACAAGCTATATGGTTTTCATATAAATTAACATTATCGACATTGATTGTCTTTTGTAAAGTATATGCATCACCACACACGCCTTTAGAAAAAGGAATCTTTTCGCAGGCAACATTGCCTTGGAAGGGGCCTAAAATGAGATAAAAATCTTTTTTTAAATAAAAACCGATCCAAGAAATTTCATCTAACATGTTTTTTAAAAATGCAACGGTATTTGATAAGCAGCAATATCTGCTTTCAATTGATCCATCATAACTTTCTAACAAGGCTTCTAATTCTGACTTTTTATCCATTTTTTCCTCTTCTATTTAAAATACTCGCTCTTTTAGCTTTGGTCAATAAATTTATTATTTTTTCATAGCTTTAGTAAGGTGTTTTGTATTTCCGTTTCTTAACCTAGATGCAATTTGCGGCTTTACTATAGTTCCAGGGCCATTGATACAACCACCCTCACAAACCATCACTTCAACAAAGTTACCTTTTGCTGGCATTTTATCAATAACTTTTAACATTTTAAAAGCTTTAGAATCTAAACCATTTATTTTATAGCCTTTAACAATAGAAGGATCTTTCATTCTGCTTAAAACACATCCGCTTACTCCCTCACTTATTGCAAACTCTCTGCAATCTTCAAACTTGTCAGTGTCGCCTAAAGTATCTTCTTCTAATTCCTTTACATCTATCTCTTTTGCTATAAACATTGCAGCTAACTCACTAAATGTAATAACTGAATCTACATTTTGAAGTTTTACTGCTTCTACTCTTTTTGCTAAACATGGACCGATAAACACAACTTTTGC
>CAZHNE010000031.1:1699-6392 GCA_964533775.1 uncultured Spirochaetaceae bacterium
GTTTCCTGGAAACTGTCCATCAATTGCTGGCGCTATAATTGCAACTGTTTTTTCTTTGCTTTTTATCATTTCTATAACTGGAAAAACACTGCTTCTTTCAACTATTGCACCAAAAGGGCAACTTCTAGAACATTTTCCACAGCTAATACACTTTTTATAATCAATTTCCACAAAGCCATCTTTGTTTTTCTCAATTGCATCAACAGGACAAGCTCCTTCACAGGGAACAGGTATATGTAAAACACTATTAAAAGGACAAACACCCTGACATTTCCCACACCTAATACATTTTTCTTGATTTATGGACGCTTTTCCATTTATAAACTCTATTGCATTTACTGGGCAGTTTTCTGAACATGGTCTAGCATAACACCCTCTACAAGCATCACTAATTAGGTATTGATTTTGAGGACAAGCACTACAAGCTGTGCTAATAGTTGTAAGAACTGGTAGTGGTTTCATCTTTTGAGAAATAGCTTCACGGTAAAATTGACTTAAAGGTTTTAATTCATCATCATCTTTTTCAATATTAATTCCTAAAAAAGCTAAAATCCTATAACGAACCATTGCTCTTTCTTTATAAATACAACATCTACTAGGATCAGAATCTTTTGCGATAATCCAATATGGGATTTTATCTATGTCTTCTTCTAATGTTCCATTAAAATAGCTTTTAAGTACTGTTGAATGAACCTTACTTTTTATATGAGTAAACTGGTTATTTATTTCTAGCACGATACACCTCATCTACAATCTTCTTTAACTTCTTAGGACTCATATCACCATATATTTCATCATCTATCATTATAAAAGGAGCTCCCACCTTTCCACTCTTTTTACAAGCATCAAAGCAAGATATACCTTCAACTTCACAATGTTCTAATATTTCAGGTTCGATAAACTCATTATAAAGCAACAAATCAGAGCCTCCTTGCACAAAACAAGAAGTTCCTACACAAATCTTAATTGATATTTTTTTACTCATTTTTTCCTCACTTAAATATATTCTATCGAAGTTTCTTTCAAATAGTTATCTTCCAACGCTCTTCTAAGTCTTTCAATTAATGTTCTTCTAATTCCAATATCAACAGGTATACTTGGATCTTGGTGAGCTTCGTTTATTTTAGTTCCAACTATAAAGTGTACTTGGTCACTATCTAACATTAATTCTATATATTTTTTAACAGCATCATTAGGTAATCGTATTGTCGGAACTTTTTTCTCTAAGTTAGAAACAACTTTGGAGAGCGTTAGCATCCCTTCTGTTACCAAATCCATCCCTTCCATTATAGATGCAGGTGGAACGTCTTTTGACCAAGAGGACAAATCAACTTTAACTTTCTTATTTAGTATTCTTGATACTATTAAGCCAGTTGTTCCGCCTGATATAATCTTCTTTCCTTCAAAAGCTTCAATTTTTTCACATAAAACAGTGTCTGATTCTTTTAAAAAAGGAGGTCCTGTAACAATTAGCGTCCTTCTTGGATTCCTAACATAAATACAGCAGCAAGTTATATCATCTTTTGAAGCTAAACCATCTATACTTAAAGCTTTATTAACTATTCTTTTTGTTAAAGCTGTACTGCTTATAGATGGGTTTTTACGTAGTTCTTCACTAACAAACTCAGTTACACCTGAGAGTCTCCATCCAAGGGATTTAGAAACGCCCATTCCAGCTTGCGTAACCCCGTCACTTATCATTATAATCCTATCTCCAACCTTTAAGTTAAAGACGTTGTGTATAACTTCTTCTTTTTTAAAAGCTTTTTTACGGTTTAAAATAGTAACGTCCCCTTTCCAATCGATGTTTTCCCATTCTCTAAAAAACAAAGCATGAGGATTATCGTATTCTAAAAAATTAATTTTTATTTTAGAGTTTGACGCTTTATAACGAATATCTGCTATAGAGAAAGTTGAATAACTTATTTTTCTTTCTTTACAAACAGGTAATGTATCCATAATAATGTTTGCCGATCGCCTTAAATCCATTGGAGAAAAGCTTAGCTTTTTAGCCATATTAGCTGTAAGAGATGCTAAAACATTAGCCTTAACACCAGAGCCTAGCCCATCACTTAAAACAGCCACTATTTGACTTCTTTCGGGGTTTCGTTTTAGTAAAAAAACATCTCCCCCTATTTTTTGCCCATATTTGTAAATTTGACTAAAATCTATATCAATAAAAATATCTTTCATGAATCCCTTTATAGAATTATATTATTGTTTTTTCATCTGAAGGCACATCAAAAGCTTCAACTAAAGAGTTTAAAGTAATTTCTGTGTCAGCCGCATTTTCTCCTAGCAAAGAAGCTATTTGCTGAACTGTTTCCAAGCTCTTTTGTATAACAGCTTCTGCCTTTTTCACAACAGTTTCTCTTCTTACTGTTGGACTTGTTACATCTTCGAATAACGCTCCAACTAAATTATGTCTGTTAATTGAAAAAAAGGTCACTTTTAAAAACATATCTTTAAATTTTATTTTAACTTGCTTTGAAATCTCATTTTTAAATTGTGATTGAAACTTATGAGAAAAACTAACAAAGTTGCGTACTGATATGCCTTTAATCACTTCTAAGGCAACATTATCTACTTCGTAATCAACATCTCCAAACAACATAATAAACTTTGCATTACAGTCTATTATGTTTAACTCTTCATCCACAATTACAACACCCATAGGTATTGTTCTAAGAAGTACATCCATTTTGTTTTGTGCTTCTTTTCTCATTTTAGTAACACACATTTCTTCTTCAGCCATGCCTTCTAAATATGCTATAGCCATATCTTTACAAGTAGAGTAACCACAACCACCACAGTTTATTTGGTCTTCAGGATGTGTTTTTCCTAAATCTATTAATACTTGTTGTATTTCTTTTTCTGAATATTTTTTATCATCGTAACGCATTTTTGTTTTTGTAGTCTTTGGAACTTTCATAATTTTATAGCCCTTTTCTACAACTTCATTTATAAACTCCATAGGAGGAACAAATAAGTTTTCTTCATGCATTCTTTTTCTTGTATATCCAGTAGTTATATGCTTTTTATTAGATAAAGCAACATCCTTTTTAGTTGATGGGCCATTAATACAACCGCCTTCACAACTAAGTAATTCTAAAAATTGATTGTTTTCACTATTTAGTAAATTATCTAATGTTGATTTAACTGATAGACTTCCAGAAATAGCTGTTGAGTTATCTTGGAAGAAATCTTGACCACCTTTAAAAGATGCAATCATTCCACCTTCAACACTATAAGCAGAAGCTACTGAAGCTTTTAAAGGAACATACTTTGGAATTTCAAAGTCAGATTCAAATAATTGTTTGTTTATACTATCTAAATCTAACCTCTCTTGATCTAACCAAAGCCTAAGTTCATCAAATGTTAATGAAAAGTTTGGATATCCAGGCCATTCATCAGCTTCCCACTTTTTGGAAATACATGGTCCAATAAAGACAATGCCAATATCATCCCCATAAATTTCTCTCAAATATGCACAATGAAGTTGAAGAGGAGAAGGAATTGGTGAGAGTTTATCTTCAAGAGCTGTATAATACTTTTTTACTAATTGAACTACAGAAGGACAAGCTGTTGAAATCCAAGGTGTGTCTATTTTTTTATGTCTATACTCATCTATAGTTGCACTTACTAAAGATGCTCCTATAGCAGTTTCACTTATATAATCAAACCCTAACTTTTCAAGTGCTATTAATAATGCAGCTTCTCTTTCTTCAAACTCACTGCTATGAGATGGGGCAAGTGAACAAATTACTCTTCTATCCCCCTCCATAAATAGTTGAACTCTAGAGAGATCTTGCCTAACTTTTTTTGCAGATGCAGGACAGATATCAACACAAATACCACAATAGATACATCTGTCATGGATAACGACAGCACTACCTTCTTTTACTTGTATTGCTTTTGTTGGACAAGCCCTTACGCACTTATAACAGTCTCTACATTCTCTTAATTCAGTAAATATTGGTTGAATCATGAATTATCCTCAATTATCACTTTTTAATTCTTCACGAATTAAATCAATAACACATTCAGGATTAATGTTTTCAAAATCTTTTTTATTAATTCTAATAATAGGTCCTGAACTACAGTTGCCTAAACAAAGGTGTCCTTCAATTTCTATAATATCTTGATATTTATTTTCTTGGACAAACATTTCCAACAGTTCTAAGGTTCTAGAGTTCCCTCTTGAGAAACAAGAGCTCCCCATACAAATCTCTACTTTTACATTTTTCATATCTTTTAACCCCATGCACTATGGTTATATTACTTATTTAACATAGGGTCAAGCGAAAATGAAAATTAAACAAAATATTATTGCTAAAGCGAACAATATTCTAGGAATATAGCAAAAAACAACGTTTAAGGTGAAAGAATTTCACATTAAAAATCATTTAATGTGATTTAAGACAAATTAATATGTTTCAATTCACATTAAATGTTTTGTTAAAGCAAAGACTTGCTCCGCTTTTTATATTAAAACTTTTGACTTTAACTTAGCAGAAAGCTCCGCAAGTTGAGATGCTAAATCAGTTCTTTGGACTGCAATATTTTCAGGAAGAATTAAGTCTTTTGGAACAAAGCTCCAAATTGCTTGAATTCCACATTTTACTAAAATTTCAGCACATGTTTGTGCTTGCGAAGCGGGAACTGTTAATATGGCCATATTAATACCATTTAA
>CAZHNE010000031.1:6492-15387 GCA_964533775.1 uncultured Spirochaetaceae bacterium
ACATTAAATCCAACTTTAGGTTTTCCTTCAATGCCAGAAAACGCTAAATCTTTTCTCACTTGAATTGGATTAAGCCTTAAATCATTAGCTAAAAGTGTGGCGCTAATATTTAGAAGCCCTTCTTGTTTATATTGCTTTATTAAACGTACATATGATGGGAACCTTTTTATTGTAGGAATTGGAATCTTATATGCCATCTTTACCTCTCATTAAACTCTCTTCTACTTCATCTATTACACTAGGAGGGGTTGAAGTTCCTGTTGCTAAACCAACTGTTTCGTAATGGTATACCTGTGAAGGAATGTCTTCTTTTCTACTTATAAAGTATGTCTCAACACCTTGCTTTTTGCAATAATTATAAATGCCTTTAGTATTAGAGCTGTTTTCTCCACCTACAACGAGTATACAATTGCAAAGCTTTGACAATTTAGCAACAGCGTTTCTTCGTCTCTGATTGCTGTTGCAAATTTCATTTGCAAAATCAATTTTCAACCTATTTTTTACCGCTACACTTTCTAATGCAAAAACAATATCCCTACTCATACCACTAGGATATGTAGATTGAATAACAATAAACATGTTGCTGTGGACAGGTATAGTTTTTACATCTTCTACGTTACTTATTATAACTTTTGGGTTAGGTGTTTCAACACTTTTTAATGCCAAAGCTTCTGGATGTTGCTGCCCACCAATTATTACAATTGTTGATGATGGAGGAGCTTGCTCAATAATTCTTTGCTCCTTTAGCACAATGGGGCATGTAGAGTCAAATATATGAAACCCGTTAGTTAAAAACTTCCTTCTAACCTCATCACTAACCCCATGAGCTCTTAAAACGATAATTCCAGGCTCCACTTTTTCAGCATCCCTATCTTCAATAATCTCAACACCCTTAGACTGCATCTTTTCAACAATTTGAGGATTATGAACTACATGGCCTAATGAATATACTTTTAAGTTCATCTTCTTACCAAGCTCAACAGCTTCATTTACAATAGAAATTGCTCTAGAAACACCTTTGCAATATCCTATTACTTCAGATCTAATTACTTTCATTTCCACCCCTACTCTTTTTCATTATATGTTATAACTTCCCGTTTTAAAAGAGAAAAGCCGCAAGATAATTCCTGCGGCTTATATTTTAATTAATGAATTCTATATTATTTCTTTTTTTCTTTAACATGCTTACCGTGACTAATCCAATAAAGGAAGGACGGAGCTATAAAGTTAGAAGAATAAGTACCAATAACAATACCGAAAATAAGGTTAATAGCAAAAAGCTTTATTGTTCCACTAGCAAATATCGCAAGTGGTAATACAGCTAATACTGTAGTAAAACTAGAAATAACCGTACGTGATAATGATTGAGTAACACTATGTTCAATTACATCTTTAAATGATTTTGTTTTCATTAAACCACTGTTTTCACGAATTCTATCGAAAATAACAATAGTTGCGTTTAAAGAATAACCAATAATAGTTAACACAGCAGCAATAGTTGTGCTTGATACCTCGAATTGGAACAATGCTATAAATCCTAACAACAGTAACACGTCATGTGTTAAAGCGATTAAAGAAGATAGTGCATATGCAATTCTAAATCTTATCCAAATGTAGAAAAGAATTAATACCATTGCAACAAGAACAGCAATCAGAGATCCATAAATTAAGGATTTACTAAATTTAGGTCCAACGAAGTTACTTTCTAAGATAACAAAGCCTTTACCAAATGTTTTTTCAAAAGCACTAGAAACAGCTTTTTCCATGCTCTCTTGAGTATCACCTTCATTTGTTCCAAGTTTTATTTGGAAAACTTGATTTTCATCATTACCAACTGTTTGAACTTGAACACTGCCTAAATCAGATAGACCTTCTCTTACTTGATCAATTGAAACATCACCAGTTATAGCAAAGTTTAAGTTTGTTGCCTTGAGTGATAATGTTGCAGGAAATCCGTAACCAGAGAGCAGTTTTTCAGTTTTAAAATCAGGTTTTAGAACTTCAACATTAACACCTTCTATTGCCTCAAGAGCAGAAGCTAAGTCACTAACAGTAGGATATTGCGTTTTTGAAAGAGTCGTAATGCTAACACCACTTTCACCTCTTTCTTCAACAATTAAGCTTCCACTATCTACAGAAACAGCAATGTTTTTATTTCCTTCATAAGTTATAGAAATTCCAACAGGTGCAACTTGGATTCTTTGACTTAATCCACTATCGAAGTCTATGCCAGTATTAAATCCACCATTAAAAATAAGGGCGCCTATACCAACAACAAATAATACAATTGAGAATATTAACGCTATAAAACGTGTTTTAATAACAGGAAGATTCTTTTTCATTATTTTTTCCTCCAGGTTATATGTAATTTTGCTTCTTCACGATCGGTAACAGCTGCATCAAATACTAAATGAGAAACAAACAATGCTGTAAATAAGGAACTAATAATACCAATAGCTAATGTATTAGCAAATCCTTTTACTGCACTTGAACCTAATTGTGATAAAACTAATGCTGCTATAATTGTTGTTATATTAGCATCCATAATTGTCCAGAAAGCCTTACTAAATCCTGTTTTAATAGAAACTTGGGAGCTTTTACCAAACCTTAACTCTTCTTTAATACGTTCAAAAATAATTATGTTTGCATCAACCGCCATACCGAGTGTTAAAATTAAACCAGCAATAGAGGTTAGAGTTAAAGTAAACTTAAGTGCTGACAAAACAGATAACATTATTACCATATTAAGCACTAACGCCAAGTTTGCAACAAGTCCACTCATTCCATAATAAATAAACATAAATACAACAACAAGAGCTAATCCAATTGCAATAGCTTTTAGGCCAGCTGAAACAGCATCTTCACCTAATGTTGCACCAACTGCTTGTTGGCTTGAAACAATCAATTCAATTGGTAAAGCCGCAGTTCTAAGAACAATAGCTAAATCAGAAGCTTCTGATTGGCTAAAGCCAGAGATTTGAACGTCTTGACGAATTGGTTCGTTAATAGTTGCAATAGATTTGACTTTTCCGTCCATAACAACTGCCATTGAGTCACCTACGTGTGTAGAAGTGAACTTATAGAAAGCGTCTCCACCCTTAGCATCTAAATGGAAGTTAACAACAGGTTGACCTGTTATGTGGTTTGTTCCGGTTTGAGCACTGTCTAAGTGTATACCGTCAAGACCAACTTCTGAATCTAATACTACAAAGCTTTCTAATTCATCAATTCCATATGAATCTTTTATATAATAACCAGCTGCAATTTTACCTGCAGGCAAGAATTCAGGCTGTCTAATTGAACCGCCTTCTGTATATACTTCAGATGGGTTTGCTTCGAAATAAGCATTTAATTCTTGAGTTAAAGCTTGATCGACAGTTTGGAATAACAAAGAGCCTTTACCTTGCAAGAATGAATTCACTCTTTCAGGGTCTGCAGCACCAGGTATTTCAACTAAAATTTGACTATTTCCTTGAAGTCTAATTTCAGGTTCACTTACACCAAATTGGTCAATACGATTTTGTAGGATTTCAATATCTTGAAGAACTAATGTATTTACTTCTTTTGCACTAGCAGTTTTACCTGCTTTTTCATTGTAAGAAGCTACATCAGCATCTAATAAGATACTCATTCCACCACGTAAATCTAAACCTAATTGTAGTACGCTGTCGCTTAAGTTTTTAACCTTAAGTAGGGATGTCCTATAATGATTTTCAATTGAATCAAACATTGCTTTTTCATTATAGAATCCAGCACATAGATTTTCAATTGTCCACTTTGAAGGAACATCCATGCTCATTGCACGATAGTTTTCTTTAGCAATTGGCTTAAGATAGGAATACTCTGCTGGAACTTCAGCAGAAGCATCACTTGAAACTAAGCTTTTAATTGCCCGAAGCTCTCGAGTAGCTTGTCCACGTGCATACTCTCTAATTTGCTCATTCGAGCCACTTGCGAGATCTTTTGTTTCCTGAGGTACGATTGTATACCACTTAAAAGTTGGATATAAGAAATAACCGCACATTAGTAATACCAAAAGAACTATGATCAATCGATCACGTTTTTTCATAACATTCTCCAATAGTAACTTTATGTGATATTTTTAATTTTCTTTTTTAGTTTTGGCTGCTTCTTTTTTAACTTCAGTAGCCTCAGATTTTACTTTTTCTGCTTTTTCTGTTTTTTCTTCTACCTGTTTGCTTTCAGCTTTAGGTTCAGCTTTAGTTTTTGCTTTGTTTTTAGCAGAAGCCTTAGAAGCTCCTTTCTTTTCAATAACGCTGCTAACAGCTGATTTAGAAAACTCAACTCTTGAGTTATCATCAACTTTTATAACAACAGTAGTTTCTCTAACTGCAACAACTGTTCCGTGTATACCACCAATTGTAACAACTTTGTCCCCTTTAGCTATAGAAGCAATCATTTGCTTTGCTTCCTTATCTCTCTTTTTTTGAGGACGAATAATTAAAAAGTAAAGTATTGCAATTATTAATCCGAAAGTAACAAGTGATGTCGCCATTGACCCAGCTTGAGCTGCACTTGATTGTGCGCCGGTTGATCCCATGAGCGCTAATAATGAATTCATTTAATAAACCACCTTTGATAATATAAAATTATACTAAAATTATGTTAATTCTCTACCAGTGTTTCAAATTATCTAATAAAAATAAACACCAATGCAAAATAAAATAACATGTTAAGTTAATTATAGTCAAGTTTTAAACTTTGTCTATGGGAATATAATATAAAGGACTTCGATTTACGAAGTCCTATTATTATTCAAATTGGGGAAATTACATCATTCCGCCCATTCCACCTGCTGGCGGGCCCATTGCTGGTTCTTCAGAAGGAATATCTGTAACTGAACATTCTGTTGTTAAAATGAGTTGAGCAATTGATGCTGCATTTTGCAATGCGCAACGAGCAACTTTAACTGGATCGATAATTCCATTATCTACCATATTTACCCATTCCATTATATTTGCATCAAATCCAATGCCATCTTCAGAGTTCTTACATTTATCAGCAATAATTGAACCGTCAACACCTGCGTTTTCAGCAATTTGACGAATAGGTTCTTCTAAAGCTCTTCTTACAATCTTATAACCAATCTTTTCATCTTCAGTTAAGTTGTCAAGATTTTTCTTTTCTAAAGCATTAATTGCTTGAACTAAAGCAACACCACCACCAGGGATAACCCCTTCTTCAATAGCAGCACGTGTAGCACTTAAAGCATCTTCTACTCTATGTTTCTTTTCTTTTAATTCAAGTTCTGTTGCTGCACCAACGTTAATTACTGCAACACCACCTGCAAGTTTAGCAAGTCTTTCTTGAAGCTTTTCTTTATCGTAATCACTAGTAGATTCACCAATTTGAGCTTTAATTTGTGCTGTTCTTTCTTCAATGTCGCTCTTTTTACCAGCTCCATTAATAATTGTTGTATTTTCTTTTTCAACTTTAATGTTTTTTGCTCTACCTAACATTGAGATTTCAGCTTTTTCTAGTGTTAAGCCAATTTCTTCACTAATTACTTCACCACCAGTTAAAATAGCGATATCTTCTAGCATTGCTTTTCTTCTATCACCAAAGCCAGGAGCTTTAACTGCAACAACGTTTAAAATACCTCTAACAGAGTTTACTACTAATGTTGCTAAAGCTTCGCTTTCAACATCTTCTGCAATAATTAATAAAGGTTTATTTGTTTGAGCAATTTTTTCTAAAATAGGTAAAAGTTCTTTCATGTTAGAAATCTTCTTATCATAAATAAGAACAAACGGATCTTCTAATACTGAAGTCATTGTTTCTCTGTTGTTACAGAAGTAAGCACTTAAATAACCTCTATCGAACTGCATTCCTTCAACAAAGTCTGTTGTTGTTTCAAATGTTTTTGATTCTTCAACAGTGATAACACCGTCTTTACCAACTTTCTCCATTGCATTAGAAATTTCATCACCAATAGTTCTATCGTTGTTTGCACTAATTGTAGCAACTTGTGCGATTTCTTCTTTATCTTTAATAGCTTTAGACATTTTTTTAATTTCTGCAACAGCATCTTCTACTGCTTTATCAATACCACGTCTAATTCCCATTGGGTTTACACCTGAAGCTACACTCTTCATTCCTTCTTTAGTAATAGACCAAGCTAAAACAGTAGCTGTTGTTGTTCCGTCTCCAGCAACATCGTTTGTGTTAGTTGCTACTTCTTTAAGTAACTGAGCGCCCATGTTTTCAAAGGGGTCTTCAAGTTCAATTTCGCGAGCCACAGATACACCGTCTTTTGTTACAGTTGGAGCACCAAACTTTTTATCTAACAAAACCAAGCGACCTTTTGGTCCTAAAGTTGTCATAACTGCACGAGAAATTTTCTCAACACCTTTTACTAAAGATTTTCTCGACTCTTCACCAAATTGTAGTTGTTTAGCCATTTCTTTTTCCTCTCTTCGGATTAATTATTTTTTACTAAATTTTTAATAGCTCAAAGCTATCTATGAAAAAATACAAATAAACCTATCAATAAGCAAGTCAATATTAAACTTTTTTGTATTTCCTAACATTTTACTAACAAATTTCACCTATTTCATGAATAAATAGAATAAAGATGCGAAAGCAACACTAGAAAGGTTGCTTAAAAAGTTTACTTTATCATTTGTTATTGCCCTAAACCCTCTTGCTAAAGGTAATCTTTTTCCTTTACTAAATTCTTTTTCAACAATCTTATTCTTTTCTTTATCGTAATAATGGGCTTGAATTGTAAGACCTAAGATACTATCAATAAGCGCTCCAAAAAAACCAGCTAAAGTTATTAAAACAATAAAAGCAGCAGTGCTTAATGATGGTTTATAATATACAGAGTACCACAGAACTGCAATCAAGAAAGAGCCAATTAAACTTGCTAAAAATCCTTTAAAAGAAACTCCCCCTGATAAACCAGGTTTCATCGGTTGACCTGTTAAAACAGAAAAAGTATTTCCTCTCGTTAGCATGCCCACTTCTCCTGCAAAAGTATCACTAACAGCTTCAGCAACACTCGCTCCAAACATAACTATAATAAGCGGATTAGGGAAAAACAAATATAGCACTGCTAAAACAAGCCCAATTCCACCATTTGCTAATACTTGAATTGCGTCTCTTCTTCCTGTTTTCTCCTGAATTTCTTTTGCTTCTTGATAAACCTTATTGTTCTCATTTAAATATGATAATACAGCAGCTCCGGCTATGAAAAATATATAAATTCCAAATCCACCAAACCCAAATGCTAAAATAATTAATAACCCTAAGAAAAATGCCGCTATAGATCCATCAATAGTTAATTGCTTAAATACGTAAGCAGAAATAGCAACTACTAACAATATAGCAACTATCCAAATTAAGTAATAATCAATAGATAAAAAAAACTTATCTACAATTGAAGCTAAGGAGCTGGGGTCAGAACTTTTTAAAAACCTACTCATTAGATTAGACCTCCAGCAATTAATGCGGTAAGCAACGGTACACTAATGTTATCTAGTCCTAGTGGAGTACCAACCTCAATTAATGGCGCTACTATACTAATTAAAAATGAAATTAATAAGATTGAGGCATAACTAGAGTTTGTCATAAAATACAAGATAGCAAAAGTACTTATAAAACAAACACCTGCCATTACAAAACTACCTAAATATGTTTTTCCACCTGTTGGCAATGGTATTTTCTTTTTACCCCACTTGCTTCCAAATAAAGCAGCAAAACCATCCCCAAATCCCATACAAAACACACCGATTGTAGCGGCTGCGATATGAAGTGTACCTAAGTTTAAAATTAATACAAGAATAACAAGTGAGAAAGGGTAGTAAACAAGTCCGTAGTTTCTATTTTTATTTGTTAATCCAAAGTGCTTTCCAAGCTTAGGATAAATTATAACTAAAGAGTTTAAAAACATAAACAAAATAGGCCCAACTAAAGCTGTAGCAAAGTCATCAATAAGGAATAACATAATTATCCACCAATTGGTGCATAAAATATGTATCATTTTTCTAACAGTTTCATCTTTTGCTTTTGTTCTTTTTTTAACTAATATTGCAAGTAACAATACTAGGCCAAGATATAAAAAAGAAATCAATAATCCAACACAATTTTTATCCATAAAGAAATAATGCACATTAGTCTTAAGTTGTTCAAGACTAATAACTTTATTATTCTTAACTTAATTTTATCTTTCTATATGAAATATGCTCTTTTAAAAGCTAAATCACATATTTAGGAAATTAATTTGTTATTATAGCAGTTTGATTAGAGATATAACTTGTTTTTTTTAATCTCTTAATGTATATTTATACATTAGATATGTATAGGATTTAAGGAGTCGTAAATGAGACAACGCCACAATAGACTTAATCTTGTAAAAGAATTAATAAAAAATAATAGAATAGATAACCAAGACGCATTATTAGAGTTGCTTAAAAAAGAGGGGTTCTCTGTTACACAAGCTACTCTTTCAAGAGATTTAAAAATGCTTAAAGTTGGAAAAATTTCTGACGGTTGGTCTGGATATTATTATGCTTTACCTGAAAATGATTTGATAAGCGAATCAGAGAAAAGTTATATCCAAGATGTAAGACGCGGAATTTTATCAATAGAGTTTAGTGGAAACTTTGGTGTTATTAAAACAAGAAGTGGTCATGCCAATAGTGTTGCCAGTGCTTTAGACATATTAGCAATACCTGAAATTTTAGGTACTCTTGCTGGAGATGATACAATATTTGTTATTCTAAGAGAGGGTATGAGTAAAGAAGATTTACAAGAAAGTTTCAAAAACAGAATCCCTGATATACAAGACTAATAAAGCAAAAGCTTTGAAAGTATTAAAGCTTATTTATTGAACAAATTTTAATATATCACTACTATCTCATCTTATAGGAG
>CAZHNE010000032.1:0-5731 GCA_964533775.1 uncultured Spirochaetaceae bacterium
TATTTTTCTCTTATGAAGATAGTTTTTACAGGGGGCGGAACCCTAGGTCATATTTATCCTGCTTTAGCTTTATATGATTATATTAAGCTAAGGGATGAGACTATTGATTTCTACTGGATAGGAACAAATAAAAAAGTAGAACAGCAAGCTGTTAAATCAAATAATATTAAGTTCTATCCTATAAACAGTGGAAAGCTTAGGAGATATTTTTCTTTAAAGAATTTTTTTGATTTTTTTAAAGTGATTGTTGGTTATTTTCAAGCTAAGAAAATTTTAAAAAGTATAAAACCAGATTTAGTTTTCTCAAAAGGTGGATACGTTTCTGTTCCAGTTGTTTATGCAGCTAAAAGACTTAAGTTAAAAATTGTAACTCACGAGTCTGATATAACATTAGGTTTAGCTACTCGTTTAAATTCTAAAGTGTCCAACATTATATTTAAAGGATTTCCTTTAAATAAAGAGGAGAAGAAAGATAAACGGTTTATTTACAGTGGTAATCCTCTTAGATCAGACTTACTATTTTTTAAAGATCTTGATTTAGAAAAGTATGATAAAAGCTTATCTTTAGGTGAAGATGTTAATTACAATAAGCAAGTAATGAAAGCTAAAAGCTTGATTGAAGAAAAGTTTATAAGTGAAAAACCTGTTATTTTAGTAGTGGGTGGATCATTAGGAGCTTTAGAGATAAATGATTTAATTTTAGCAAATTTAGAAAGTTTATTAGACAGATTTAATATATTTCATCAAATGGGCAGTACTACATTTAAAGAAGTTAATAGAAAAGGTTATATCGCAGTGCAAAATATTGGCAAAGAGTTAGGCTATTTATACAGAAAAGCTGATTTAGTTATTAGTCGTTGTGGGGCAAACTCTTTAAATGAAGAAATATCTTTTAACAAAAAGATATTAGCTATTCCTTTAAAAACAAACGCTAGTAGGGGAGAGCAAGTACTTAATGCACAATATTATAAAAAATTAAACTTACTTGAAGTGTATGAAAATAGAATGAATTTTGTAGACAGTGTAAACAATTTATTCGATAATGAAATAGTAGAGAAGAGAATAGTTGAGTTTAATAAACATTCGTTTATAGATGCTAATAAAGTAATCTATGAAACAATAACAAATCTAATTTAATGGAGATACATTATGGATTTCACAATTGCAATGGGTTCTATCGTTTTAAATTTAGTAGATATAATAATATTAGGTGTTGCTTTAGTAGCTGGTGTTGCTGGAGCATTTGAAGGTTTTGCTAAAAACTTTGCATCAAAGGCTGCAGTGTTAGTTGGATTAATAGTTGGGTTAATGTTTAGTGAATTAGCAATGGATAAAATTTTTTCAAAGTTTAGTTTACCCCCTATTTTGATTTCTTTATTTAGCTACATGCTCTGTTTCATTATAGGTTATGTAATAGTTTTAATATTAGGAAATATGCTTTCTCAAGTTTTTGAAGGAATAGGTCTTTCCGCTATAAACTCTCTATTGGGGTTTGTTTGGGGAGCTGTCTTTATTTTAGCAGTTTGTGCAGTTATCTTAATGCTTTTAAGTTATCAGAAATTATTTGATGTTTCTGATTTAATAAACTCCTCTTATTTATTTAAAAATGTTTTTGCTCCTATAATACCTGTTGCTGAGGATTTTATAAATAATGTTAAGTAAATTAAGTCTTACACAACCAGAATTATCTCAAATATTACATACCTCAATTAAAAACAATACATTTAGTAATTCTTCTCTATTTGCAGGGCCTCCTTACTCTTCTAAGATGACAGCTGCTATAGAAGTTGCTAAAGCATTATCCTGTTTTACTGATAAAAAAGGAGAAAACTGCCCTTGCAAATCTTGTAGTGCTTTTGACAACTTTACGATGCAAAATGTAATTGTTATATCAAACAGAGACAATGAAAATAGAATTGATGCCGCAATTGATAGCTATGTAAAAAACAGAAATCCTTTTACAAAAGAGTTTTTGATTTATACAGTTCGTCTTTATTTACTTTCTTACCACAACGGAGTTTATACTGATAAAAATAAAAAGCTGTTCCATGCAGCTTACGAAGCAAGTGAATTGTTAAATGAATTTAGCAAAAATAAAAAAGAGCTTAAAATAAATGAATCTAAAAGACTAACTAAAAGCTTAAAGCAAAGTTTAAAACCCCTTATTAAAGTTAGTAATAAAAATCAAACAGCTTTAAGTGTAGATGGAGTTAGATCTATGCAAACATGGCTTTCTAACACATTAGTTAATGAAAAAGCTAGAATTGTAATTATTGAAGGCATTGAAAAATGTAATGACAGTGTTAGAAATAGTTTATTAAAAATCTTAGAAGAACCAAATAGTAATGTTTACTTTATATTACTTAGTAAAAATCCATCTCAAATTATGAAAACAATTCTCTCTAGAGTGAGAAGGTATAATTTTTATCCTTTAAGTGAAGAAAAACAACTCTTTTTATTAAAACCTTTTAATATTGAGGATAGAAAAATAAACACACTAGAAAAATTCTTTTTAACAGCTAGTGGTTTTAAAGTTGATCAAGTAGATAAAGCCCTTGATTATTTAATTAATGCTGCCATTAAAAAGATACAATTAAGTAGCGAACAACTTTCATCTGTTTTAAAAGTATTAGATTCAACTAATAAAGATGAGTTTATTTTAAATGAATTAATTAATAAACTTAATGAACAATACAAAACAGAACAAATTGATAATTTAACATGTAAGAAAATCATCAATGAGGTTAGCCTTTTATATAATAATCAAAGAATTTTTAATCTTCCTAAGAAAAATATGTATGAAAATGTTTATCGAAAGATGATGGAGAGTGTTAATGCGTAATTTTGTAAAAAAAGCATTGGAAAAAATAGAGCAATTAGATATAGAGCAAATAGTACAAATAATTAAAAGAGAAGACTCTTATATATCAACTTTAGAACAAGTTTTAGATAATTTGCCACAAGGTTTAGTATTATTAGATAAACAAAAAAATGTAGTATATGTTAATAAAGCAGCTCAATCTTTACCTCCTATTATTAGAAAAAAGAATTATGAAGGGGTAAATGTTTTTAATTTAATCCAAGATTCTAAGGTAATTGATTTTCTAGATACTGAAATTAATAAAATTGGTTATAACGAAAAGGATAATGAGTTTAATTACCAATGGGGTGAGGAAATAAGAACTATTGTTTTAAATGTAGTAAAGCTTGAAGAGGTAGAAGAGATAGAAGATGATGGATACCTTTTAATATTTGACGATATAACATTAAGAAGAAGAAATGAGACTAGACTTAGAAGAAGTGAAAATCTTGCAAGTATGACTACAATGGCTGCTGGAGTTGCTCATGAAATAAAAAACCCCTTAGCTGCAATGAGTATTCATTTGCAACTGTTAACTAAAACATTCGAAAGAGAAATAACTTTAAGCTATAATGATGCTTCAAGATATATCGATGTGTTATCAGAAGAAATTGAGCGGCTTAACTCAATAGTTGTAGACTTTTTATTTGCAGTAAGACCTATGGATACTCAATTAAAATTAACAAGCGCTTCTCGTGCTATTTCCCAACTTTGTGACTTTGTAGAACCTGAACTAAAAGAACATAATATTAAGTTAATTAAAAGTATAAAAAGTACTCCTAAGGTAGAGTTAGATCCTAACTTATTTAAACAAGCTATTTTAAATATAATTAAAAATGCCATGAATGCTATAGAGAAAAAAGGCACTATTGCCATTGTAGTAAAACTTATGGGTGATGAGATAGTTATTAGCATAAAAGATGATGGAAAGGGTATGGATGAAAATACAGCAAACAAAATATTTGAGCCCTATTTTACTACAAAAGCTAGTGGAACAGGTTTAGGTTTAACTGTTGTGTATAAAGTAATAAAAGAACACAAAGGTGATATAAGGGTTAAAAGTGAACTTAATAAAGGAACGGAGATTATAATTAGTTTACCAGTTCCACATAGCGAGCGACTTGCATTAGATGATGCTAGAGGTGATTTTAATGAATAAAACTATATTAGTTGTAGATGATGAAAAAAACATTCGCGAAGGTTTAGCTCTTGCCCTAGAGTTAGAAAACTATAAAGTGTTAACCGCCCATAGCGGAAAATCAGCCTGGAAATTAATAAATAAAAATGAAGTTGATTTAGTTATAACTGACTTAAGAATGGATGAAATGAGTGGAGAGGAATTGCTAAAGAAAATAGTAAGCTCTTATCCAAATATCCCAGTTGTAATATTAACTGGGCATGGAACTATTGAAACTGCTGTTACAGCCATGAGAAATGGAGCTGTTGACTTTTTTACAAAACCACTTGATTTAGATAGGTTATTATTATTAGTAAAAAAATCACTAAAACATAAAGATTTAGTAGATGAAAATATAAAGATTAAAGAAGAATTAGCAGCGTTAAAAGCCTCTCAAAGCTATGGTAAAATGATCGGAAACAGTGCAAAAATAAAAAAACTTTTAGAAACAATTAGTCAAGTTGCGCCTACAAAGGCTTCAGTGTTAGTAACTGGAGAAAGTGGTGTTGGTAAAGAACTAGTTGCAGATGCACTTCATCAGATTTCAGACAGAAGAGAAGGTCCTTTTATTAAAGTTCACTGTGCAGCATTAACTGATAGCTTGTTAGAAAGTGAACTGTTTGGTCATGAAAAAGGTGCATTCACTGGTGCTATTTCTACTAAAAAAGGAAGATTTGAATTAGCAAATGGTGGAACAATATTTTTAGACGAAATAGGAGAGATAAGCTTAGCAACTCAAATTAAAATATTAAGAGTTCTACAAGAAAGGCAATTCGAAAGAGTAGGGGGAGAAAAAACTATTACAGTTGATGTAAGAATAGTAACTGCTACTAATAGAGATCTTTTAGAAGAAATAGAGAAAGGTACATTTAGGGAAGACTTATACTATAGGCTAAATGTAGTTCATGTAGATGTTCCGCCTCTTAGAGAAAGAAAAGAAGACATCCCTTTATTATTAACAGCATTTTTAGATCAAATAAATAAAGAAAACAACACTTTTGTAAAAGGTTTTACTACAGAAGCTAAAGCTGCCCTCTATAAATATGAGTGGCCAGGAAATATTAGGGAATTGAGAAACTGTGTAGAAGCAGCAATTGTATTAAGTAAAGGGGATTTTGTAGAGTTAGGCGATTTGCCGCCACAAATAAGACAAAATGGTGAAGCTCAAACAATAAGCTTAGAAGTTGGGATGACTTTAGCAGAAGTTGAAAAAGAAGCTATTTTATCGACATTAACAAGTTGTAATGGAAATAAGAGTAAAACCGCAGAAGTATTAAAAATAGGAAGAAAAACTCTTCATAGAAAACTTGAAGATTATAAAAATAAACAATGACAATAACACAGATAGAAGATATTTTTGAACAAGGTGGTACCTTATCAAAAAAAATGCCCGCTTTTGAAGTAAGAAACGGGCAAATAGAAATGGTAAAGGTAGTCTCGAAGGCATATGATGAAGATTCAATTGCAATTGTTGAAGCTGGTACAGGAATAGGTAAAAGTTACGCCTATCTAGTTCCTGCTTTATATAATGCTATTGAGAATGGTGATGAGCGAACTGTAATTTCAACAGCTACAATTAATTTACAAGATCAATTATTTAAAAAAGACATACCCACTATTTTAGAAATGTTAAACTTAGATATTAAAGTTGGCTTAGCCATTGGGCGAGGCAATTATTTATGTTTAAGAAGATT
>CAZHNE010000032.1:5831-8770 GCA_964533775.1 uncultured Spirochaetaceae bacterium
TATGCAGATGATAATGTTTTACCAGCTTTTAATAGATTAATAATTGATGAAGCTCATAACATTGAAGATACGGCCTCTGAGTTCTTTTCGCTAGAATATAGTAATTATTATGTTTTAAAGCGAATTGATAATTTATTAACAACACCGAGGAAAGGGGATGGCAAGAACTTAGTTGAAAAATTAGGAAAATTTTCTACACAAGGGTTTGATCACCAATTTTTAATTAAAAAATATAATACATTAAAAAACCAAGTTACAACCTTAAATCAATATTTATTACAAACATTTGAAAAACAAGGTTATAAAAGTGTGTTTGTAGTTAAATCACAAGAAAAAAGATTAAAAATATTTATAGATGGAGCCAGTGAAATAATAGCAACAGCAAAAGATTGTGAAAAGCTTGTTAGAAATTTTATTGGGCAAATAGATGATGATGACTCTGCTTTAGCTATTAAAAAGGAAGTAGAAACAAACCATAATAGAATTATTGGTAGTGTAAATGTGTTAAGTTTGTTTATTGATTTTGCTAATTGGCAAGAAGATGATATTCATTGGTTCGGTGCTCATAGAGTAAGATCTAAAGTTGTAGATATTTCACCAATTATTACTCCCTTAGACGTATCTCCTGCTTTAGTGGACAACATATTTAAAGAAATTAGTACAGTTGTATTAACTAGCGCCACTTTAGATTTAAACGATGATTTTAAGTTTTGGACTTCTAGAGTTGGACTTCCATATAATGATGAGAGATCTTTTTACAAGTTATCCTTCACCTCTCCATTTGATTATGAAAACAAACTATTGTTATTAACTCCGTATGATGCCCTTCCTCCTCCTCCGTATTCAACAGATAAAAGTAAAGAAGCTATAAAAAAGAAAAAAGAAGAAAATGAATTATATTTAAACTACATAAGCAAAATGATATTTGACAGCATCCACTCTTCTAATGGGGGAGCTTTAGTATTATTTACTTCGAGAGAGGTCATGAACAATGTATATAAAAAGGTCGAAGATCAATTTAAAGAGGTATCTCTTAGCTTATTAAAGCAAGGAAGTTCTTCTAAGCACAAGTTAATTAATGAATTTAAAGATGATGCTAACTCAACTCTTTTTGCTCTTTCCTCATTTTGGGAAGGAGTTGATGCTCCTGGAAATACTCTCAGACTAGTTATAATAGTGAAGTTACCTTTTCAAGTTCCAACAGAACCAGTTGTTAAAGCTAGAACTATGGATTTTGAAAAAAGGGGAGAGAGTGGATTTTTTAATCTTTCCCTTCCTTTAGCAACTATGAAATTAAAGCAAGGATTTGGAAGGCTGATGAGATCTACGGCAGATTATGGAGTTGTTTTATTACTAGATAGTAGAATTAGTCAAAAAAGTTATGGCCAATACATGTTAAGAGCTTTACCAGAATGTTACCATCCAGAGTCATCAAGTGATGGAGTTTGTGAAAAAATTGAAGATTTTCTTTATTCAAGTCGCGAATAAATAAAAAGTATTTTTGCATAATAAAAGCTATTTAGAATTTCTAAATAGCTTTCTCTTAAAATAAACATAAAATGATTATTATTTTACTGTTGCTAGTACATCATCCATGTTGATAATTAATAATTCCTCGCCATCAACTTTAACTTGAGTACCTGCATATTTGTCATGTAGGATTTTATCTCCAACTTTTACTGTAATGGCTTCTTTATCGTCTCCAACAGCAACAACTGAGGCAATTTGAGTTTTTTCTTGCGCAGATTGTGGAATAAATATGCCGCTTGCAGTTTTCTCTTTAACTTCGTCCATTTTTACTAAAATTCTGTCACCTAAAGGTTTTACTGTCATTTTTTGATTCTCCTTGAACTGTACTGTAAATAATGCAAAGGCTAAAATCCCCTGCACATTCCTAAATATAACAATATACATTGCAAGAGGCAATATAAAAAATGAAAATTGTTATTTTAAAAAATATTTGCCTTTTTCTATTTTTATACTTACCTTTACTATGAAAACAAAAGAGGAGAAAAAAAATGAGAGATTGTACAAACTTAGTAGCAAAACAAAATATTATTGACTTTTATTTCCATCCAAATTCTTCACAACTTTCATTAGCTGAAACTTTTTATAAGTTAGCTAAAACTTTTTTAGAAAAAAAAGAATTAGCAAAAGGCCTCGATTGTATTTGTGATACATTTTTGCTTAGAAATATAGAGTTAGAAGCATTAAATGATGACTTTTTGGAATTTTTTAAAATTCAGTTTATTACATACTTATTAGGAAAGAAAAAAATAATGGTTGCCTTAAGTGAGGGTGATATGGTTTTTGATTTAATTGAAGATGAATACAATCAACTTAAGGAAGATATTAAAGCTAGTCCTTTTCCAATATTTAATGAAAATAAACGCACCCTTTATAAAAATTTAGAGATAGATTTTCCTTGGTTATTGTTTGAAGAGTGTGTTTTTGCTTAGCAAAGTTTGATTTTGGGGCAAAAAGACACTTTTTAAGCTTAGTTATATTCATAATGAGTCAAAATGAACCAACAACGGTAGCACGTTATTAATACGGGTCATTTTGACTTCTTTTTTTTCTTTTTTGACACATTTTCTTCATAATAATACTAAAAACACCCTATTATAGCTCCTTTTAGCAGTTGGCACGCTTGTTGCATATTAATTACTAACTAGGAGAAAATATCTTATGAAAAATAAAAAAGCTATGTTAAATAAAAATAATTATTCAAATGAGGACGCATCAGTCTTATCTATATACATGAAAGAGCTAAACAGACTTCCGTTAATTACGCATGAAGAAGAAGTAGCATTGTTTAACAGAGTTAAAAAAGGCGATTTTAGCGCTAGAAATAAGATTGTTGAATCTAACCTTCGTTTTGTGGTTAAAATAGCTAAAAAATATCAAAACCAAGGATTGCCTCTTGCTGATTTAATCGA
>CAZHNE010000032.1:8870-14545 GCA_964533775.1 uncultured Spirochaetaceae bacterium
GATTATACAACTCCTGATGAGCAAATAATGGACACTCTATTAAAAGAAGATATTAATGAAGCATTAAGCCAGTTAACTCAAAGAGAAATGGATATTATAGAGAGAAGATTTGGATTAAATAACAAAAAACAAATGAGCTTGAAAGAAATTGGAGAAATTTATAACTTAACCAAAGAAAGAATCAGGCAAATCGAAAAGAAAACATTACAAAAACTCAATAATACTGAAATTTTTAAAAGCTTAGAAAGTTATAGTGCTTAATTGAGAAAAATGTGGTATTATACTAGAGCAATTACAGATAGTAGTTGCTCTGTTTTTTTATAAAAAAAAGATAACAAATTTAAAGACAATATTTACTTTAGAAGTTTTTTAATAGCGTTCATTATGCAAAAAATATTTTTTATTTAGCATTTAAACTATTACACTAAAAGCAATTATTTTTTTATTTATTATTTTAAAAAGTAGAATAAGATTGACAGATAATACTGAATAACTTAATCTTTACAAACTATGTTATTTGTATAATTTTTTTTGGAGGAAATTATGAAACCCAACAATGAGAAATATGTATATTTCTTTGGAGACGGAAAAGCAGAAGGCACTGCTTCTATGAAAGAGCTACTCGGAGGAAAGGGAGCAAATTTAGCTGAAATGACTTCTATTGGATTACCAGTCCCTCCTGGTTTTACAATCACTACAGAAGCGTGTGAATATTTTAACACGCATGGTGGAACGTTAACACAAGAGCTAAAAGATGAAATCTTAGAAACCTTAAAGCAACTAGAAAAAACAATGAATGCTAAATTAGGTTGTACTTCTAATCCTTTACTTGTTTCTGTTCGTTCTGGAGCGGCTTCATCTATGCCAGGCATGATGGACACTGTTTTAAACTTAGGGTTAAATCCTGAATCTGTTCAAGCTTTAATCAAGAAATCAGGCAATGAAAGATTTGCTTGGGATAGTTACAGAAGATTTATTCAAATGTTTAGTGATGTTGTAATGGACGTTCCACATGATGAATTTGAAAAAGCTCTTCATGATGTTAAAGAAGAAACTAATTGTGAATCAGATTCAGACTTAACAACTGAAGATTTAAAAGAAGTAATTAAAAGATATTTTGCTATTTATAAAAGATATGTTAATAAAGAATTTCCAACTGATCCAATTGAACAACTATTTAACTCAATTATAGCTGTGTTTAATTCTTGGAATAATGATAGAGCTATCAAATATCGTCAAATGAATGATATTAGAGGCTTATTAGGAACAGCTGTAAATATTCAAGCAATGGTATTTGGTAACATGGGTGAAACTTCTGGTACTGGTGTTGCATTTACTAGAGATCCGTCCACTGGTGAAAACAAGTTCTACGGTGAGTATTTAATGGATGCCCAAGGTGAAGATGTTGTAGCTGGTATAAGAACTCCAAAACCTATTGATACTCTTAGAGAAATAAATCCTGAAGTTTATGATGAGTTAGTTGGTTTTAGAAGTGTTTTAGAAAATCATTACCATGATATGCAAGATTTAGAGTTTACTATTCAAGAAGGTAAATTATATTTACTTCAAACTAGAGATGGTAAAAGAACCGTATTTAGTTGGTTAAGAACTCAAGTTGAAATGGTTGAAGAAGGCTTAATTGATAAAAAAACAGCAGTATCAAGAGTTCCTGCAGGTGAATTTAATAAACTATTTGCGCCTGTTTTAGATAACTTAGATATTGAAAAGAGAAATATTAAACCAATAGCTAGTGGATTAAATGCATCTCCAGGCGGAGCTTGTGGTCACATTTACTTTACAGCTGATAAAGCAGTTGAAGCAGCAAAATGTGGTAAAGATGTAATTCTTGTAAGAACTGAAACCTCCCCTGAAGATATTCAAGGAATGGCTGTTGCAAAAGGTATTGTAACATCTAGAGGTGGTATGACTTCTCACGCAGCAGTTGTAGCTAGAGGAATAGGTTGTCCTTGTGTATCTGGAGCTCACGATATAGTTGTTAATGAAAAGAAAAAAACAATGACAGTTGGCGATTTACAACTAACAGAAGATGATTATATTTCAATTGATGGCTTTACAGGTGTTGTTTACTCTGCAAAGATTGCTGTTAAACCTAGCGAAATAGTTCAAGTATTAGATGGAACCATGAAAGAAGAAGATTCCCTACTGTTTGAAAACTATAGAAAATTCATGACTTACGTAAACGAAATCAAAGAATTAGGTATTAGAACTAATGCTGATTCACCAGAAGATGTATTAAGAGCTGTATCTTTAGGTGCTGAAGGAATTGGTTTGTGTAGAACAGAACATATGTTCTTTGGTGGAAAGCGGATTGAAGCATTTAGAAGAATGATTCTTGCTGATAACTTAAAAGAAAGAAAAGCCGCATTGAGCGTATTGCTTCCAATGCAAAGAAAAGACTTTGAAGGTATTTTTGCTGCATTAGACGGTAAACCTGCAACTATTAGACTACTAGACCCTCCTTTCCATGAATTCTTACCTTCTGACCATACTTCTCGACATCAGTTAGCTATGGATTTAGGCTTACCTGTAGAAAAAGTATCTCAAAAAATATCTGATCTTCATGAGTTTAACCCAATGTTAGGCTTTAGAGGTTGTAGACTAGCAGTAGTTTATCCAGAAATTTTAAGAATGCAAGTAAGAGCTATTATGGAAGCTGCAATTAATATATCTGAAAAAGGTGTTGAAGTTAAACCTGAAATTATGATTCCTTTAGTAGGTCATTACAAAGAATATAATTATTGTAAAAAGCATGCAACTGAAGAAATTGAGTCACTATTTGAAGACAGAGGTGTAACTTTAGAGTATAAGCTTGGAACAATGATTGAAGTTCCACGAGCTGCAGTAACTGCAGATGAAATTGCCCGTGAAGCAGAATTCTTCAGCTTTGGTACAAACGACTTAACTCAAATGGGTTGTGGTTTCTCCAGAGATGACGCATCTTCTTTCTTAACAAATTATGTTAATGATATTGATAAACAAATTTACGATTACGATCCCTTTGAAACTATCGATGTTGATGGTATTGGTAAATTTATAGAAATGGCAGCTAAACTAGGTAGATCTACAAGACCTTCAATCTCATTAGGTATTTGTGGTGAACACGGTGGAGATCCAAAGAGCATTGCATTCTGTCAAAAAATTGGCTTAGATTATGTTTCTTGCTCACCATTTAGAGTACCTGTTGCTAGATTAGCAGCAGCTCAAGCTGTTCTTAGCGAAAAGTAAATATATTTAATTAATTCATTAATTTAGATGAATTAGTGCGATAAACATTAAGGACTGAATCTTGTTATACAGGAATCAGTCCTTAATTATTTTAAGAAGAATTAGATACTTAGCCGGAGAAGGGAATTGAACCCTTGGCCTACGCTTTACGAGAGCGTTGCTCTACCCCTGAGCTACTCCGGCACTAAAAAAAATATACTATAAAAACCTTTTTAAATTCAACAGTTTTGCTTTTTAATTTACTCTTGTTCTTTAAAACCAATCTTGACCGTTGTCCTTAAAAACGGTAAGCTAAGTCGGTATGACAAACAAGGACAATAAAAGATTAAAAACGGTAAAGTTACCTTTAAGAAATGATACTTATGCTTTTCAATATTCAGCAGCTGTAGATCATAGACCAGTTATTACTGAAACTTGGGATCCTGAAGTTGCGGAGTTTTTTATGGAACTTTATCCAACTTTACTCAATGAAGGAAGTAGCATCTCCGAGTTACAACAACGAGCTAGTTTTGAGGCAATAACAAAAAGCACACCTATCAATAGTATCGATGACTTTCTTCAAATGGTTTCAAAACTAAAAGTTAATAAAGATTAAGGAATAAATACTTATTTTATGAAGATACTAGGAATAGAAACATCTTGCGATGAATGCAGCGCAGCAGTAGTTGAAGATGGAAACAAAGTTTTAAGCAACGTAGTTGCAACTCAAATTGAATTACATAAGCCGTATGAAGGAGTTGTTCCTGAATTGGCAAGTAGATTACACACTGAATGGATAGATCAAGTTGTCGCTGCTGCTTTAGTTCAAGCAAACATTACAAAAGAAGACTTAGATGCTGTAGCTGTTACTAATAGACCAGGATTGTTAGGCTCTTTATTGGTAGGAGTTAATTTTGCTAAAGGTTTTGCTGCCACATTAGATATTCCTTTTATAACAATTGATCACATAAGAGCACATTTATATGCTTCTCAAATTGAAAACCCACAAGAGTATCCATATTTAGGTGTTTTAGTTTCAGGTGGTCATACTGTTATATGTAAAGTTAATAGTTATAAAGATATAGAAGTACTTGGTACAACAATTGATGATGCAATTGGTGAAGCTTTTGACAAAGTTGCTAAGCATTATAATTTAGGTTACCCAGGTGGTGTTGTGATAGATAGACTAAGTAAAGAAGGGGATTCTAAAGCCTTTTTATTTCCAGGGCCATCCCTTTCTAAAGATCATAAGTATGATGTTTCATACTCTGGTTTGAAAACTGCGGTTATTAATCAAAGAGATAAGTTTCATAATGGAAAGAGTGAAATAAATAATGAAAATATTGCAGCAAGCTTTCAAAGAGCAGCTGTTAATACATTAATGAAAAGAGTTAAACTAGCCCTAAAAGATACAGGTTTAAAAAGAATAGCAGCCGGGGGTGGCGTTGCAGCTAATAGTTTGTTAAGATTTGAACTAAAGAATCTTGAAAAAGGTGGTTACACTGTAACTTTCCCTTCTTTAAAACTTTGTACAGATAACGGTGCAATGATTGCAGGTTTAGCATATGAATATTTAAGAGATGGCTATAAAGATAATTTCGATATAAGCGCAAGTGCACGAGTGAGTGCCTTTAAAAAAAGTCAGTAGGAGTAGTTAATGGAAAAGTTTGATTTGGATTCAGCAGTAAGAAAGGTAAAAGATTTTCCAAAAGAAGGAATTTTATTTTATGATATAACTGGAATTTTAGCCAATCCCGAAGCTTTTAATTATTGTATTGAAGCCTTTTATGAATTATATAAAGATAGAGATATCGATAGCATAGTTTGTCTAGAAGCACGCGGGTTTGTTTTTGCAAGTCCATTAGCTATTAAAATGGGGATACCTTTAGTATTAGCTAGAAAAAAAGGTAAGCTTCCAGGTGCAACATACGAACAAGATTTTGAACTAGAGTATGGTGTAGACACTATTTGTATCCAACATGTAGATGTTAAAAAAGGCGAAAAAGTACTTTTGCTAGATGATTTAATTGCTACAGGCGGTACTTTAGAAGCAGCAAGATCAATACTTGAAGAAAACGGAGCAGAAGTTGTAGCAATTGGTGGAGTTATTGGATTACCCTTCTTGGGCTACAAAGAAGTTCTACCAGGTCGTGAAATTGATATATTACTCACTTATAATGGCGAGTAAGAGTGCTTTGGTAATTTAAAAAGCAGAAATACACATTAATATACTTTGTTCCAAACAGATACAGTAATTGACAATATTCAACTAAATTTGTATATTTCATTAGTATTTTGTTTGGGATATAGTGTAATGGTAACACCGCAGATTCTGGTTCTGCTTTTGGGGGTTCAAATCCCTCTATCCCAGTTGTCTGGTCCCTTCGTCTAACGGTTAGGACGAGAGATTCTCAGTCTTTAAATAGGGGTTCGATTCCCCTAGGGACTAT
>CAZHNE010000033.1:0-10757 GCA_964533775.1 uncultured Spirochaetaceae bacterium
ACAACATTAAAGGAAAAGGCATGAAAGGTGCTGTTGGTACTGCTGCAAGCTACACTGAGCTTTTAAAAGGCACTACCATGAGCGCTAGGGAAATGGAGGATGAGGTTATGAGCAGCATAAACTTAAATTCATTTCATGCTGCAACTCAAGTTTATCCAAGAAAACAAGACTTACGAATTGTTAATGCACTTTCTTCTCTTTCTTGCACCCTTTACAAATTCTTTATTGATTTTAGAATTCTACAATCTCCACCTATTGGTGAGTGGTCCGAGCCATTTGGTAAAAACCAAGTAGGATCATCTGCAATGCCCTTTAAGAGAAATCCAATTAACAGTGAAAAAATAGATAGTCTTTGTAGATTTGTTAGTTCTCAGCCAAATACATTGTGGCAAAACAGTGCACATACTTTACTTGAGAGAACACTTGATGATAGTGCTAATAGAAGAGCTGTATTACCTTCATCTTTTTTAGCAACTGATGAGGTATTAATTACTTCTATTAAAGTTGTTAAAAATATGAATATTCACTCAACAGCAATAGAAAGAAATATGGAAACATATGGAATTTTTGCAGCAAGTGAAAGACTTTTAATGGAACTTGGTAGAAATGGTGCTAATAGACAAGAAATGCATGAAGTAATTAGAGAACACAGTCTTAAAGCATGGGCTGAGATTCAAGAAGGAAAAGCGAATACACTAAAAGATGACTTAATAAACGATCCGGTTATCTTAAAGTTTGTTAATAAAGAAAAAGCAATTGAATTATTAAATGCAGATGAATATGTAGGCGATGCTCCTTTTAGAACCACCTTGGTTATAAATGAAGCATCTAAAGTATTATAATATGCCAATAATATGGAAGCCAGCTACAAAAAAGTAATAATAAATTAGCATTCTAGGATATCTTACTAAGCTAGCTATTACAACTTTTTTAAAGTCAACTTTCAATATTCCGGCACTCCAACATACAGTTGAATAAGGAATAGGAGTCAATGCGGCTAAAGCAATAGCCCAGGCTCCTTTTTCTTTTATTAACTGATGATGTGATCTTCCAATTTTACTTGTAAATCGGTTAATAAACTTAATTAAAGATAGTAGTCGACCTATCCAATATCCAGTTAACCCACCTAAAACTGATGCTGTTCCAATGAAAAATGTTATTTGTATTATATTCCACTCATCTGCAATCAAAGGAAAAATAATATCAGGAGTTAAAGGAAGAACAAAAGTATCACAAAGATAAACATATAAAGAAATGCCCCAAAAACCTAAGTCATCATATAGTTGTTCTACAAAAGCATTTACTTCGACATTTGATATAACTAATCTGTTGTAAAGGTAAAATATTAAAACTAAAAATAAAAGAGCAATGATAACTCTTACAATTATATTTCCCCAGGTGATTTTACCTTTATCATTAATAAACTTACCTTTATTACTATCTCTTTTTTTCATCAAAGTAACCTATAAAGTCTATAACGCACTTATCAATATTATCCACTTCCCCTTTTCCTTGAAAAGAAGGATATCTTCCTCCCCCTTTTCCATTAATCGAAGTTAAAACATCTTCTCTAATATTTTTTATATCAAATTCCTTATAACTCTCGCCTAAATAAATATACCATTTAATTATTGAGTTTTCTCTTTTATATAAAAAGATAGCTTTATCAACACTTATATCAATGTCTTTAAAATCGATATTATATTTAGTAATATCCTCTGCTATTATTTTACCCTTATTCTCTTTAAGTAATGAGGTTAAAACAAAATTTGCATTTTCTTTTTTAATTCCTCTTAACTCTCTCTCTAACTCAATACTTTTTTCAATAAGAGCTTTATCACAATCGACTAATGTATCAACAGTAGCACTATGTAAAACACATAGTTCTTTAATAATCTTAAGGTTGTTTCTACAAGTTGCTATTGCATCATCCCCAACTTTAAAAAGAAGCCTATAATGCTTACGGATTTTTTCAAAACCAATATACATAACTCTATCAATTTCGCTAGTGTTACTTACATGCAAGCCACCACAAGCTATTAAATCAGCCTCATCGATTTTTACTAGTCTTACTAATCCATCAACTTTAATACTTCGTCTTAAGTTTAAACTCTCAGCATCACTTTTCTCTTTTTCTAAAAATGAAATATCTAGCGACTCAATTATCTTTCTGTTTACAATATCTACAACTTTATAGCAATTTTCTTCACTAAACTTATTTTTATCTATTTCAATAGTTAAATACTCATTTCCTTGGTGAACAGAAAGAGTCCCTACACCAAAGTGAGAATGTAAAACACCACTGATTAAATGTTGAGCTGTATGCATTTTCATAAAATTATAACGATGTGACCAGTCTAACTTTAAACTTACATTTTGCCCTACTTTAAAGGGGGAAGAATCTTTAACAAAATGAGCTATTTCTTCTTTTTCCGTTTGAGTATCAAGAACTTCAACATTATTTATAAATCCCTTATCTCCCGGTTGGCCACCACCTTCTGGATAAAAAATTGTTTTGTCTAAATATATTTTATTCTTTTCTATATTCATAACTTTAGCATCTAATTCTTTTTTATATGCATCTAAGTAATACTCTTTAACTGTTCTATTCATTTTTTATTTTTCCTCAAGTTCCATATTGTACTGCTTCGTGGGAGATTAAAATTATAGTTAATTGCAATTACTCTAATAATAAAAACAAATAGAGAACAAGTAATAAATAAAACTCCCAATGAAGTAGATGTTCTTACTAAAATTAAGTATAAAAGCCCACCAAGTAAAGAAGCAGTTGCATAAAAATCACTTGTTAGTATAGTTGGAACACTATTACTCATTACATCCCTTATGACTCCGCCACCTGTAGCACTTACAACACCACAAAGAACTTGTCCTATAGCAGAGCATTCATACATAGCACCTTTAGCACAACCGAGAGCGGTAAAAGCTCCTAGACCAATTGCATCAGCGTATTTTATTATTTTCTTTTCAGATGGCATAAAAGATCCAAGAAAGAAAACAATTACACCTACTAGTATACAGACTACTAAATAAACGTAGTTTGTTAAAGCAGCTGCAGGAGTTGCCCCAATTAAAGAATCTCTAAGCATTCCACCACCACAACCAACTGTAGTAGCAAAAACAATTACACCTAAAAAATCTAAATCTTTTTCTACCCCTTTTAAAGCCCCTGTGAGTGCGAAAACAATTGTCCCAAAAATATCAAATCCATAAATTAAATTGCTAATATTTGTCATAAGAGCAATCTATCATATCTTAAGGGGACTTGTTAATTAGTTTGTTTATTATTATCTTATAAATATAAAGGGTTATCTTTAAATAACAAAAATAAGAGGTAAAATTATGGGTAGAATTAAATCGGCCTGGGAAATAGCTTTAGAAAAAACAGAAAACTTAAGTGTTGATTTAGATAAGATCAAAAAAGACAAAGCAATCAACTTAGGTAGAAGAATTTGTGGGTCATACATAAATGACATTGATTATACTATGGAAAAGTTTAAAACCGAATTTGAAGAATCACCTGATAAGAAAGCAACAAAAGAGGGTATTTTAAACATTATATTACTAAATTTATCTCTTCCTTCTGATAGAACATTCGAAAATTCTTTAGATAAAATTAATGATATTATAGATTATTTAAAAGAAGATAGTTCTGAGCTAACTAGCACAGTTAGTCAACTTAAAGAATTCTTTGAACAGTATTTAAACCACCAAGAACAACTTGTAAATCAAATGCAAGAACAGTTTGCCCCTGCTCTTAAACAAAAAGAGGCTCAACTTCAAGCTCAATATGGTCCTAGCTTTACTTACACCGCTGACCAAGATGATGAGTTTATGCAAATGCTTTCAAATAATTTAAAAAAGCTAAATGAGCAATATAACGAAACTTTAGATAGTATTAAAGAAAAAGTTAAAGAAGAATTATCATAAAACATGATATCCTTTGGGATAAAACACCCCTTTAATTTATTAAAGGGATATATTTTTAAGAAAAATATAATATGCAATTATTGGTATAACAACACTTAACAAAGTCCCAATTAAATAATATTCAGCAAAATTTTTCTCTTTCAACTTTTCCCATCTAACTATAGATTTTGCTGTAAATATAAAACCAATAACTACATATTGATTAGCAAGCAGTGATAATAAAATTAACAATCTTTCTAAGTTACCAATTAGTCTGCCAAGTCTAATTGGTTCTTCATTTTTATCAGTGGTATTCTTACTATACTGATTAAGAGTTAAAAAACTTTTAATCAAAACATTGGATGGCTTAAATATTATTAATACTGCAGTAACCCCTTTTATATAATTAGAATATTGCTCTACATTAAACCTCTCAAAGAGCAGTATATAATTTGTTTTTTGAACGAGTAAAAATAACACAACTAAAATACTTATATGAAGAATTTGGTCTATAATAAATAATGAACTACTATTAAACCCCTTTTTTGAAATAATTTTGTATTTTATTGAATCAATAACAAAATGGGATACACCTATTAGCAAAATGGAAAAGAATAAGCTAAAAGTAATTTTGAAAAATATAAAAATAAAAAAGTATGCTATTAAATACAAAACGCTATGGTAAACAACATATTTATAACTGTTGTTTTTTTTATCTGCAATTATTTGACTTTGAAAATAAAAATCTGCAATGACGTGGAATAATATTAAAAGGGTTAAGTTTATATCTATCATATTTTTTGCCTCATATATTCAACTACATTTATTATTGTTTTTTTTGACTGTACGTATCTTTCATATTTAGAAGCTTTAATACTTCTACTTACCAAAGATTGATTTATTTTTAACATATCTGCAATATCTTGCTGAGTAATATCATTGTCGCTTAACTTAATTCTCACTATTTCTCGCTGCAAATTAGTCCAGTTACTAAAAGTCTCACAAACCCAATACAAATGAGAATTTAACTCTTGATCAAAGAGTAAGTTATTTGATTCTAAAAAAACATTACATTCCTTTTTACAATTTTTCTTTAAAAAAGAAAGACTATTTCGAGCTCTATGATAAGCAGGACCATCAGATCCAATTGAGGCAGTTGGATCTATTTCAGTATAAATTTTGCCAAGGCCAACACCAAATCTAATTTTAACAGCATCCATTTTAAACTGTATTAGCTCCAATATATCGAAAAGATGTTTTGAAGACTTTAATAACCCTTGAAATTCATCTCCTAAAGTAATTATAAAATTTGAACTTATTTCATTTTTATAAGTTGTGTTGATATCTATCAAAACTTCCCTCAATATATTTTGATACTCGTTTCTTTTATGTTCATTTATTTTCTTTGAATCAACAATATCACCAATTATTGCTACTAACCCTGAATTAGAATAATACTTTTCCATAAATTCACCTACTTTTATTTATGATTAAATTATATCATATATTTACTTTATGTCAATTAAACATCATATTTAATTAATATGATTAATTAATGTCATATTTAAAATATATTACAAATAACAATCATAAAAAAGATACCCCAAGGATAAAACCAGGGGGCATCGAGTAAAATATAATCAATTCTAGAACCTAGATATAGTACCAAAAGTGTGGCATTAAAAATCCAAGGAAAAATATTAATCCTAGAGCGAATAATGAAATTGCAATAATTGAAAGTACCCAACCAGCCATTGCTGAACTTGAGTTATTTCTAATTTTTGTTCCCTTTACAAGAGCTATTATTCCTAAAATCAACCCTATAAAAGAGAAAATAAAAGAAAATACAGTTACAATTGAAATTATTCCTAAAATTAATACTACTGAAGAAGCATCATCACTTGATGTTCTTTTAACACAGTTTTCTTCTTTGTATGGATGTGCTTCAGTCTTATCATAATCATTCATATCGCTTCTCCTTATTATTTATTATGTATAAATTATACCCATAATTTAGGGAAAAAGAAACAGTAAAATAAGGAATCTATCTAAATAACAAAAAACTCTAAGAGTAAAATACCCCTAGAGTTTTTATAAATTTAATATTAGATTAGATTATTTCCAATATTTTTCCATTCTCTTAACAAGAGAAACTCTGTATGCTTCCCAATCAGTAATTGGTTCTAATGCAACACCAGCTTCACAAGCTGCTTTTGCAACTGCAACAGCTTCAAACTCAATAACTCTTGGATCAAATGGTTTTGGAACAATATAATCTCTTCCAAATGTAAAGTCTCTTCCATAAGCATCTCTTACTTCTTTAACAATCGGCTCTTTTGCAAGTTTTGCTAAAGCCACAGCAGCTGCCATTTTCATTGATTCAGTAATTTCAGTAGCTCTAACGTCTAAAGCACCTCTAAAGATGAATGGGAAACCTAATACGTTGTTTATTTGGTTAGGATAGTCACTTCGTCCTGTAGCCATAATTAAATCTTTACGAGTTGCTATTGCAACGTGGTAATCAATTTCAGGATTTGGGTTACTCATTGCAAATACAATCGGATCATTAGCCATTGATTTAAGCATTTCAGGAGTTACACAATCTGCAACTGATAATCCCATAAATACATCAGCACCCTTAAGTGCATCTGCCAAATCTCTTGCGTCTGTATCTAATGCAAACTCATACTTTTCTTTAGTCATTCTTTCAGTACGGCCTTCATAAAGAACACCACGACTATCACACATGATTAAGTTCTTCTTTTGAACTCCTGCTGCAAGGAACATTCTTGCACAAGAAATACCAGCAGCTCCTGCTCCATTAACAACAACAGTAACATCACTTAGTTTTTTATTAGCAATTTCTACTGCGTTCATTAATCCAGCTGTTGCAATAATAGCGGTACCGTGTTGGTCATCGTGGAAAATAGGAATATCACATTGCTTAATTAACTCTTGTTCAATTTCAAAACACTCAGGACCTTTAATGTCTTCAAGGTTTATACCACCAAAGGTAGGAGTCATTTTTTTAATCATTTCGATTAATTTTTTTGGGTCTGTTTCATCAATTTCTATATCGAATACATCGATATCAGCAAATCTCTTAAATAAGACACCTTTTCCTTCCATAACAGGTTTACTTGCTAGCGCACCCTTGTCCCCTAATCCTAAGATAGCTGTACCGTTAGAAATAACTCCAACTAGATTGCCTTTTGATGTATATTTATATGCATCACTTGGATTTTCTGCAATTGCTAATACAGGTTCTGCTACACCAGGGGTATATGCTAAACCTAAATCATCTGCTGTCATACAAGGTTTTGTTGGTACAACACTAACTTTTCCTGGTACTCCGTCTAACATGTGGTAAGCTAAAGCTTTTTCTTTTAAATTTTTCATTCTCTCTTCCTATTTATTTTCAAAATCCCATTTATAATCCATATTCCATCTATCTCTTAATTCAACCATTACTTTTTGTAATGATGGAGGAACTGGACATCCATGTTCTTTTCTATATTTATATGCAAAATTTTCTTTTTCGCCTGCAGTAAAGATTTGATCCTCTCCTGGTGCTTTTTCACTAGCTCTTAATTGTCTACAAATTGTGCCAGCAATAGCTTTAAAGGTTTTTGCTCCCATAAAATGTTCTGGGTTAATAGCAATAAAGAAGTGACCAAGAGGATAAGGAATACGGTTACCATCTTTATCAAAGCCATTTAGTTCTTTCATAAAAGCACCGTCTTGAAGAGCTGCGGATAAAATTTCTACAACTGTTGCATAACCATATCCTTTGTAACCACCAGTTAATTCACCAATACCACCTAAAGGAGTTAAAGCTGCATTTCCTGTTGTTAAATCTTTTAATACTTGTTTTGTATCAGTACGGGTTGTTCCGTCACGACCAATTACCCAACCTTCAGGTAATTCTTTACCAGCTCTACCATATACTTCAATCTTACCACGTTGTGAAACACTAGTAGCACAGTCTAAAATAAATGGGAATTCTTCATCTGTAGGAATACCGAAACATAGAGGGTTTGTTCCCAACATATTTTCAACACCGTTTGTTGGAGCAATTGAAGGTCTTGCATTAGTACCTGTAACACCAATCATATCTGCTTTAGTAGCCATTAATGCATAATAACCAGAAATACCATAGTGAGTTGAGTTTCTAACTGCTACCATACCAACGCCAAATTCTTTGGCTTTTTCGATAGCCATTTCCATAGCTTTCTTTGAAACTACATGACCTAGTCCATTATGTCCATCTAAAACAGCAGTTGCATCTTTATCTTTTACAACTTCAATTTCAGTAACTGGATTCATAATTCCTAAATCAATTCTGTCAATATAAATTGGTTTTAGACGACCAATACCATGGCTATCTATACCTCTCTTATCAGATTCAATTAAGATTTCACCAATTGTTGTTGCATCATCTTCTGGAATCCCAGCATTAATTAATGCTTCTTTCATGAATTTTTCTAAATCCTCAAAAGTAATCCATGCACAATCTTTATAATTGTCAGCATAAGTTTCTTCAAATTTCATAGCTTACCTCCTACAGTTTTGCTATAAGTACTTGTAGCTGCTTACTAATTTCTGTGTTTTTTAATAAGTTGCCACCCTTCTCATCCGTTACTAAAATATCTATCTTATCTATTGATGTAGTTTTAAAATTTGAAACAACACCAATTTTATTTTCTGTAGCCACAACAATTTTTGCACCAACACTGTGCTCAATCATTGCTCTTGTTGTATCTGCTTCTTCTAAAACAGGGGTTGTAAGACCTGCCATAGGAGAAAATCCGTCAACACCAATTATTGCCTTATTAGCATAAATTTGTTTTATTAAACTATAAGCTAATCGACCTGAAACTGAATGTGATTTTGCTCGATAATATCCGCCAACAAAAATGATTTTTACATCACCTTCACTTTTGCAAAGCCACATTGCATCAATGTTATTTGTTACAATTGTAACTTTCATATTTCTTTCAATTATTGATTTTATTACTTCAAGGGTTGTAGATCCACTATTAATATAAACAGTGTCACCATCTTCTAGCAAAGAAGCTGCTAGTTTTCCAATTGCTTGTTTTTCTTTTGAAAATTCAGAAGCCTTTTGTAAATAATCAGGCTCGATATTAAGATTTCTTCTAAGAGTTGCTCCACCATGAGTTCGCTCTAACACACCTTTTGCACAAAGAGTATCTAAATCCCTTCTGATAGTTAATTCACTCACACCTAATTCAGGTGCTAGACTGCTAACGCTAACACTTTTGTTCTTCGTTGCTAATTCTTGAATATATCTTTGTCTTTCAACAGGTAACATTTTGCATCCTTTGAATGTTTTTGTATGTTTAACCACATCATACATTCAAAACCATTAGTTGTCAATTACTAAAAGTTCAAAATAACTGCCATTTTTACCAATAAAGTTCAAAAGGCTAGTTTTTTATATTTCAATCTTTTGTAAAAAAACACCGTATATAAATAAACAACTATTTGTTATTTCTACAACAATTATACCACACTTTAGCTGTGCTTCTTTTTAAATTAATTTTCTTTTTCTCTTCTTTAAACTTGCTATTAATCACACATAAACATTATTGCTTTTTCTTAAGAAGTTTTTAGCTGTTTTTCCTAATACCTACTTGAACAACACTCATATATTTGGTAATCTCACAATCAGCGTTTGGTGCTTTGGTGCCATACCCAAATGGTAAGGGAGCGGTCTGCAAAACCGTAATGTATCGGTTCGAATCCGATTGGCACCTCTTTAGAGTTCAAGATTATTCTTGGACTCTCTTTTTTTTCTCTTGTAAGTCAAGAATAATCCCTTTATACTATTTTAATATGCGAGCACTATTAGAATCAGAATACATTAAAGCGTTATTAGTTATTATAATAGGATCCTTAGTTTTATTATTTGCTAACACAGCTCTTAAAAAAAAGGTCAAAAACTTAGAAAGCCAAAAGAAAGATGGAGTAAAACATCCTAAGTTGAATTTTTTAAGGTTTTTTCAAAGAATTGCAGTTCCATTGGCTTTTCTTGCCTTACTAACTGTAGCAGTTAGAATGGTATCTTTTAATGAACAAATTCAAAATGCTGTAAAAGTTACATTCTCAATTATAATGACAATTATTATTGTACGCTCTTTAAACAAATCTTTAGAGCTGGCATTTAATCGATACTTTGACCATGATTGGACAAGTAACGAAAGAGAAAAAAGCCTAAAACCTCTATTATCTTTATTTAAATTTATAATATGGACTGTAGGAGTTATATTCTTACTAGCAAATCTTGGTTTAGATGTTTCTACCGCTATTGCCGGTTTAGGGGTTGGTGGTATTGCTGTTGCAATTGCAGCTCAAGGTATTCTTGGAGACTTATTTAGTTACCTTGTTATATTCTTTGATAAACCATTTGAATTAGGGGATTTTATAATCTTTGCAGACAAATCCGGTGTTGTTGAGCGCATAGGCATTAAATCAATTAGAATTAGAATGCTCTCAGGAGAGCTATTAATTATTGCTAACTCTGATTTAACAGCTGCTAGAGTTCATAACTACAAACAGATGATTAGAAGAAGAGTATTATTTACAACTCAAGTTATATATGAAACATCTTCAGAGAAGCTAAAGAAAATACCTTCAATTATTGAAGAAATAATATTAAATGTAGAAACTATAGAAGGGGTAGAGTTTGATAGATCACACTTTAAAGGTTTTGGAGCCTACTCTTTAGACTTTGAAACTGTATACTATGTACCTACTAACAGCTATGTAACGTACATGGATGTTCAGCAAGAAATATTTTTTAAATT
>CAZHNE010000033.1:10857-13840 GCA_964533775.1 uncultured Spirochaetaceae bacterium
ATATCTTTAAACTTATTCCAAAGTTTTGCACTACTGTTTACTACACATCCAGCTTCTAAAAAAGGAGCGCCAATTGTATTATCGAATCCAACATTTAAATTAACAGTTTCACCACTTATATTTTTGACATAGAAAGCAGAGTAAACAACTGGTTGGTTTGGTAAAACAACATCTAATCTCTTAACATCCCATATGTTGTTTTTAAAGTTGATATCATTTGTTGATAAAACCCAAACTCCGCCTGTAGTTTCATCACTTCCGTACCTTTGAACCACCCATTTAATTCTATCTTTTTCAAATACTGCATCTAAAAAAGCATCTTTTTCATCAGCAGCTATATTTTCACTTTGATTTACTAATTCATCAAAATTACTAATTCCATCCTTTATGTTTCCATCTTCAGGGTTATCTAATGGAGAATCATCAGCAACCTTAACTTGATACCCATAAAGTTTATCCATCAATGGGTCTTTAAAAGAGTGTCTAACACTTGAATCAACTATGTCTTTTGAAAAGGGGAATCTGTGTAACTTATTAGAGTTAACCCATCCTCCGTGAATATTCATAGCGCTGAATTCAATAAGTCTACCATTATAATCTTGAACAACAGCTCTAATTAAATCGTTACTCAATACAGTCGCATTTTCATTTTCTTTAATTTTAACTCTTCTTATGTCCATTATTACCTTTCCCTCAATATATTAAAAAAACATAGCACATTTTTCACTTCTCCACTATAATTATATTACACATGCAAACTAGTACAAGGAGTTTTTCCATGATTAATGAAAAAAATGGTGTTTTTACATTATCTACTACAAATACAACCTATATTTTCCAAGCTCAAAAAAATGAGCAGTTAGAACATCTATATTACGGAGCTCACCTAAAGGAAGAAAGTATAGATCCAAGGCTACTAAGTACAAAATACATGCAAAATGCTGGAACTGCAACACTTTATGAGGAAAATAACAATCTTAATTTAGGTTTAATTAAACAAGAAGTTTCTTCTCCAGGCAAAGGAGATTATAGAGAGCCTTTTGCTAAAATTAGCTACAATGGTGGAATGACAACCTTGGACTTTGTTTATGTTAGTCATGAAATAAGCAATGCAAAACCCAAAACCTTTATAGCAATGCCTGAATCCTATGGGAATAGAGAAGAGTGTGATACTTTAAGAGTAGTTCTACAAGATAAAGAACTAGACATTAGACTTATACTCACATATGGAGTTTTCCACAAATGTGATGTTATTACAAGAAAGGCTGAAATATTCAACTTTGAAAATAAAAACATTACAATTGAAAGCCTTTATTCTTTACAACTTGATATTGATAATTCAGATTTTGATTTAATTACTTTTGATGGTGCTTGGGCAAGAGAGAGACATATAAATAGAAGACCACTAAGTCCTGGCATTGTAATTAACGATTCAAAGCTAGGAACATCTAGTGCTCATCACAATCCTTTAATTTACATTTGTGAAAAGGATTGTAGCGAGCTAAGCGGCAAATGTTATGCTACAAACTTAATATATAGTGGAGACCATAAAGAAGTTATAGAAGTAACTCCATACAATCAAACAAGAATATTAACAGGAATAAACGATTCAACGTTTAAATGGATTCTAGCTCCTAATGATAGGTTTTCTACCCCTGAAGCAATTATGAGCTACAGTGAAAAAGGATTTAACAAACTTAGCGATAACTTTCACATCTTTGCAAACAACAACATAGTTAGAGGTTATTGGAAAAATAAAGAACGCCCTATTTTAGTTAATTCTTGGGAAGCCTTTTATTTCGACTTTAATGACTCAAAGTTATTAAAATTAGCAAAAAGAGCAAAAGAAGTTGGTGCGGAGCTATTTGTCTTAGATGATGGATGGTTTGGAAATAGAAACGACGATACCTCCTCCCTTGGAGATTGGCAAGTTAATACAGCAAAAATTACTCAAGGCCTAGGAGCTCTTTCTTCAAAAATACATAAAATGAGAATGTTGTTTGGTATTTGGGTAGAACCTGAAATGATAAGTAGAAACAGCAATCTTTTTGATGAACATCCTGAATGGGCAATTATGATTCCAGGAAGAAAACCAAGCTGTGGAAGAAACCAGTTTATCCTCGATTTAACAAGAGATGATGTAATTAAGTATTTAGATAAAACACTTTCAAATATTTTTACTCTTGGACAAATAAATTATGTAAAATGGGATTTTAACAGAGTATTTAGCGACTTATATTCGTCTAATGTAGAAATTTCTCATATGGGAGAGTTTGTACATAGATACTATTTAGGCCTTTATAAATTACTAGATCAACTTACAACAAAATTTCCTAAAATATTATTTGAATCCTGTGCCGCTGGAGGTAATAGATACGATTTAGGAATGTTAAGCTTTATGCCACAAAACTGGACTAGCGATTGCACAGATGTTTATGAGAGATTGTTTATACAAGAAGGGACAAGCTTTGGATATCCACTTAGCTCTATGACAAACCACGTTAGTGCTAGTCCTAACCACCAAACACTTAAAGTTAGTGATATAGAATCTAGATTCAATGTAGCGGCAATTGGGAACTTAGGATATGAAATTAACTTAAACACATGTAGTAAAAATGAGTTAGAACAAATAAAAGAACAAATTGCATTTTACAAACGTTATAGAAGAACACTTCAGTTTGGATCTCTAAGTAGAATTAACAAAATGAGCGACAACAAAGAAAGGGCAATATGGGGCGTAACAAGTGAAGACAAAAGCGAAATCATAATTTTAGATTTTAGAGCTAGAAGTATCCCAAATCCACCATTAGAAAAACTTAAAATTCCTATTGTTGAAGAGAACTCTTTTTATGAATTATTTAACAGACCACAAAAGTTTGATTTAAATATGTTTGGAGATTTAGTGAATCATTATTTACCAACCAATATAATTAAAGGAAAAGCTGTTGATGAAATCTCAAAATTATTGCAGTTAAATATTGAA
>CAZHNE010000034.1:0-13459 GCA_964533775.1 uncultured Spirochaetaceae bacterium
GTCTAATTATAATATATATTTGTAGAAAATCAACAGTTATATTAATTTTGTTGTCTTTAAATCACCTGTGTTAATTGAATACTTAAGTGCTAATAATGAAAAATAATTTAGTTGCAATAAATAGTGCAGTTGCTATGCACAACACTAAACATAGAAGTTGACAAAGCAACGACTTTTTCAATTTTTTTTGGGTTAATATACCGCGCTAAAAACTTTAAGGATAGATAATTATAATAAAGAGGCAGCTACTCAGTCAAATGTTGTGACTTTTTAACTGCCCCTTAATTCTAAAGTGCTATCTTAAAACCCTTGCTTCATAAGGCAACAGTAAGTTTTTATCAACATTTTTCACATCAATATTACTTAAAATAATTTCTTTAAAAGGTTGATTATCAATTTTTAACTTTTGATCGGTCATATTACATATTACACGAATCTTTTCCTCTCCTAAAATCCTATCATAAATGAAAAGGCTCTCAGAATCTTCCAAGATTAATTTAAACTCTCCCTCAATAATTACTTTATTATTCGTTTTTAACTTTATTAATTCCTTATAATAATTTAGAACGGAATCTTCTTGTTTTTCTTCGTTTTCAACATTGAATTCTATATAATCAGGATTAACATCTATCCAGGGCTTTGTTTGAGAGAACCCCGCATATTTTGAATCGTTCCATTGCATAGGAGTTCGAGCATTGTCTCTTCCTTTTTTTAAAATACTCTCAAAAGCCCATTCTTTATCTTGAGCATTCTCATAGAACTTCAAACTTTCAATGTCACGTAGTTCATCAACTCCTGAAAAAGGAACATTAGCCATTCCCAACTCTTCACCTTGATAAATAAAGGATGTTCCTCGAAGTAAATGTACAGCTGTACCAAGCATTTTAGCACTTCTTACCCTATATTCCTTTGTACTAACATCCCCAAAACGAGAAACGCTTCTAGGTTGATCATGATTTGAAAGAAATAAACTATTCCAATTTAAAGTTTTTTGCCATTTTGAAAGAATGGATTTAAATGTTTTAACATTAAAAGGTTTGATATGCCATTTATCCTCACCACTGTCCATATCCATTAGATCAAATTGAAAAATCATATCCAATTGTCTTCCTTCATCAATAAGGGTATGAGCATTTTTCTCATTTACAAAGGGAGTTTCACCAACACACAGACAATCTCTTCCAACAAAACATGTTTGCCTCATTTCTCTAAGATAGTCATGAAGTTTTGGTTGCATAGCAAAATATTCAGGCGAAAAAACATTGCCTTCCCCTTCTCCATTAGGTAAACCATCTGCTTTAGCAATAAGATTTATTACATCCATTCTAAATCCATCAACACCTTTATCTAACCAACGATTTATCATTGAATAAACATCTTTTCTTACATTTTCATTTTCCCAGTTTAAATCTGGTTGTTTATTTGAAAACAAATGTAGATACCATTGTTTTCTGGTGTCAGAAAAAGACCAAGCTGAAGGAAGAAAGAAAGATGCCCAATTATTTGGCTTGTCTTTCCATATGTAATAATCTGAATATTTGTTTTTTGTATCACTAGAAGATTTTTTAAACCAATAATGCTCATCTGAAGTATGATTAACTACAAGATCCATTATAAGTTTAATATCTTTTTGATGGAGTTTTTCAAGTAATTCATCAAAGTCCTCCATAGTTCCAAACTCTTCCATTATTTTCTCATAGTCTCGAATATCATAACCCATATCATCATTTGGTGAATCATAAATGGGATTTAACCAAATAGCACCAATACCTAAACTTGATAAATAATCAATTTTATTAATTATCCCTTTTAAATCCCCGATACCATCGTTATTACTATCACAGAAGCTACGCGGATAAACTTGATAAACAACTCTTTCTTCCCACCAATTCCTACTCATTCGATTCTCCTTTTTCTTTTGTAATATTCTATTTCTCTCATTCTAGGTTTCATTATAGAACAATTTTAAAACAAATATAATAAAAAAACTCTCTACCATTTAAACTTTATGCTTGGCACCTGGTTTTAGAATAAAAAACCTGATTTAAGGTGAAAACAATTTTCCTTTGTTAAGTAAATGATGAATTACTTAGATGAGCAATTTCAAAAGGAAAATCACTTAACTCAAGAAAAGCTATTTTTATTTTGGTTACATATAGAAACTATAACTACATTTTTTTTAGACCGCTATTCTAATAAATAAAAAAATCTCCAATCTCCCCCAAACATGTGATATTCTTTAACCAAAGAAATACTTAGAAAGTATTTTTCATAGTGTTTAAAACTAAAACTTATTATAGGTGAATTATGGAAGATTTGCGTAAAACAAAGCTAATAAACTTAGGAGCAGAAAGGCTAGCTCAAGCCCTATTAGATTTAACTGAATTTTATCAAGGAATGGATGAGACAATTGAAGATTTAATATCTACACCAGTTGAATATGCTGAAAAGTTTAAGGGCAAACTTGAAGCTTTAAAAGATTCAGATGAGTATTTTGATTGGTTACATATAAAACCCTTTATATTTTATTTGAAAAATTTACTAGCTGATTTAAAAATTAGAGTTAAAGATCCCTTACTAGGTTTAGATTTAATGTCAAAATTTTATGATTTTGATGGTGTGATTTTAGAGATGTGTGAAGACATAGAAGAAAATGTTATTGAAATTTTTAAAACTGAAGCAAAAGATTTATTCATTTACTATTCTCTTCTTTGTGAAGATAAAGAAAAAGTTGCTTCAATAATTGTCAATCTAAATAAAAAAGATTACTTATTAACAAGACAGGCGTTAATAGAATGTGTATCTCAATGTCTTCCAAAAGAGATGGTTAGTAAAATAATTGATACTTTTATTACCTTAATTGATAACACAACAGATGAGGATGATATTAATCACTACTCTTGGGTTCTTATCCCACTGGCAAAGCAAGTTAATGACGGGGAGTTATTCGAAAAAGAAAGCTTAAGAGGTTGTGAGCAACTCTCTTACTTTTCTCTTTTTGAAGCAGCTAAACTTTATTATAACAGTGGGGAATACGATAAAGCGTATAAAAGAATATTGGACTCTAAAAAAACTAGTTCATTTAGGGGATTAAGGGGCTTTCAAGCAAGAGAAACAAATGATTTACTAGCTAAGATATATAGAAAACAAGGAAAGAGAGAAGAATTAATTGAATTACTATTTGACAACTTCAACTACTACCCTTCACTAGAGACCTTAAATGAAGTTGTAGCTGTTGTAGGTGAAGAACAAAGAGAGAAAATTATTTCTAACAAAGTCTCAGAGCTGTTATTAGATGAAAATTACACAGCTACTCATGCATATTTTATGCTTACAGTAGGAAGAATTGATGACGGGGAAGCTTATATAAAAAGTAACTATAAAAAAACTAAAAGTGGTTATTATTTAAGTTCACAGTCTATAATAAAAATACTTGAAAATGAAGGTAGAGATTTAACTGCAAGTCTTCTTTATCGAGAAAAGCTTTTATCAATTTTAGATGCTGGAAGAATTTACGCGTATGACGATGGTGCTGACTATTTAAAGAGATTAGATATATTGAACGTATCAATTTTTGACTGGGAAAACTTTATAAATCATGAAGATTTTTATAAAGAAATTCGGGAAAAGCATGGGCGAAAATGGAAGTTTTGGTCCGCTTATAGGAGTAGAGTATGATTGACAGGTATTATTTGTTGAAAATTCAATTAGTTGATATTAAACCAGCTATTTGGCGTAGGGTTATTGTTCCTGCTAGTATTTCACTTGATAGGTTACATGACGTAATTCAAATAGTAATGGAATGGGAAGATAGGCATTTATATGAATTTATTATTAATAAAATCTCATATTCAGAGTATTTAGATTTTACTTTAGAAGATAACTCTTTACCCGTATCTCAATTTAGGTTACAAGAGTTGGCTAAACGAAAAGGTAAAAAATTCAATTATATTTACGACTTTGGAGACAACTGGGAACATGAAATTGTTTTAGAGGATAGTAACTTTAAAAACGAAACTCCTTTTGAGTTATTTTGCTTAGATGGGGAGAGAGCTAGTCCACCTGAGGATGTTGGTGGAACTTTTGGTTATTCTAACTTTTGTAAAATCATAAGTGACCCTAATCACAAACAATATCAAAGCAAGTTAGAATGGATTGGCTATAATTTCGATAGCGAACATCTAGATTTAATACCTATAAATTGGTTATTAATCAAATATTTTAATTGGTCTAGATTTAGGGAATTAGATTGGTTAGATGACGATGAAATTTATTTTTAAACATTAGCATACCCTATAACCATAAAAGGTATTTAAAAGTTCCCTTGTTTTTTAATTGGGATATTGTAAATAAGGATAATATTACTTTTAATCTAATAACTTACCATATAAGAAAATAAGAGAGCTGTTTTAAGAAGCGGCAGATCCTTATTCTTTAAATATATAATTGACCGTGAAAATATCATATGCTAATATGACCTACAATCTTAGCTTGAGAATATAGGGAATAACAAATGAAACTATTAGTTTTTGTATTAAATAACGAAGAGTTGTTAGAAGAGGTGATGGAAGCTTATGTAGAAGCTGGTATCACTGGATCTACTATACTTGACTCTGAAGGTATGGGAAGGTTTCTAAGCTATGAAGTTCCATTATTTGCTAAATTTAAAGACTTTATGGAAGGAAACAGACCTTACAATAAGACTATTTTATCTGTCGTAAAGAATGATAAGGTAGTACAAAAAGCTAAGACCTTAGTTGACGAAGTAGTCGGAGGACTAGAAAGTCGTGGTGCTGGTATTATGTTTACTCTACCTGTAGACTGGGTAGCTGGTTTTTTAGACACAGATGATGAGGTGTAGCTATGAATGGGATTAATTCACTAATCGACAAATCTTGTATTTTACTTGATCAACAAACACAATCAATAGATACAATTATTAAAACATTAACAGACAAACTAAATGAAGCTCTTCCTGATATTGCTAAGAGAGAATTTATGAATAAGGTTATTAAAGATGGATTTAATACAACTTGTATGGGTGAAGGCTGCGTGATAACACACGCTCGCTGCCCCTCAATGAAAAAGTCTTTAATTGCTGTTATGCGATTGGATCCTCCAATCAATCTTGGAGCTTTAGATGGGAAAGATGCTAGACTTGTGTTTCTTTTAGTTGGACCACATAAAAGTGCTAGTTTCCATTTAAAAATATTAAGTAGGCTTGCGAGAATATTAAATCGTACTGAATTTAGAGAAAAACTATTTTCAGCACCGGATGGTGAGACTTTTTTAGATATTATCAAACAAGAGGAGCAATAGATGAATGGTAGAAGAAAATGGGCGATCATACGATTTATATTGACCACCATATTTCTTTTTGTTGTATGGATTCTATTTACTGCAGATATGGGGCTTTTCCCATTATTATTTGGATTTTTAGCTTCCTTATTAACTTCATGGCTTACTTATCATATATTTATGCCTGAACATCAACCACATCTTAGATTTTTTATCCCTAATCCATTTTATTTGATTAAATATTTAGTTTTAGTGGTTTACAGTCTTTATGCCTCGAGCTTTAAAGTAGTTAAGGCAGTTTTTACTGGTAACACAAATCCGAGGATTGTTCACTTTAGAACAAGACTTCAATCAGATATCGCTAGAACTAGTTTAGCAAACACAATTACCCTTACCCCTGGTACAGTAACATTAGATTTAAACAATGATCACTTAATAGTTCACTGGCTTTTATGTACAACTATTCATCAAAAAGCTGCTGGAAAAACTATCAAAACAAAGCTAGAGAGTACTTTAGAAAGGGTTTGGTTATGACTAACTTTATTTTTAGCACTATGAATATTACCTTAATCATATTTGCCACAGCAACTCTTGTTAGATTAATATTAGGTCCTACTGCTAGTGACCGTTTAGTTGCCCTAAACATACTGTCTACTATAGTTTTAGCTTTATTAGTACTTTGGGGACTAATTACAAAAAGAAATCTTTATTTAGATGTTGCTCTAGTTTATGCAATATTTGGATTCCTTGGATTTTTAGCAATAACCAGATTTCTCAAAAACACAAAAGAGGATTTATGATTATAAGGGAAGTATTAGCACTCATACCATTTATAGTAGGCACTTTATTTGGAATAGTTGGAATAATAGGACTATTTAGATTTAAAGATCCCTACAGCCGTCTTCATGCGGGCTCACTTTGTGGAACAACTGCTATCTTTTCCTATTTAGTTTCACTGCTTATTCTCTCTCCATCAATTAGTACAACTTTTAGATTAATTATATTAGTAACTTTCTTCCTTGTCTCTGCCCCAACAGGTAGTTCAATTGTTGGTAGATTTATTTGGGAATCAGAAGATGCAAAAGATCAAAGAAGTTCAATGCAAAAAGAGGATAAAAGCTTATGAACATATTACTACTTAGCTTAATTGTCATCATTGCTGTTTACTCTATTCTTACAAAAGATTTGCTTCACTCAGTTATCTCCCTTTCTGCAATAAGTATACTTAGTGCACTACTTTTCACTTTTTTAAAGGCACCTGATGTTGCTATTACTGAAGCTGCTGTTGGCGCTGGTGTAACTACAATTATATATGTTTGGGCTATACGTCATACTCAAAGACGAGATAAGGAGCAGGAATGAAAAAACTACAAATATTCAAAATAGCTTTGAGTGTTCTATTAGTTGGACTTATTATCCTCCCTATTATACTTTGCTCTCAAAGTTGGCCTACAGCAGCTAGAGACTATCTTTTTACTAATGCATATAGCGAAACAGGAGCATCAAACACTGTTAGTTCAATTTATCTAGGATATAGGTTAATGGATACATTAGGTGAAACTTTGGTACTACTAGTTGCCATCACAGGCACAATGTCTATCTTGATTAATTTACATAATCAAACAATAGAGAAGATAGAGACTACTCTAACCCTAACACCTGAAAAGAGACCTAAAAATGCTCTTCGAACCCATCTTGTAGAAGTAGTTGCCTCTAAACTTGGCCCTATAATTCTTTTATTTGGGTTTTATGTAATGCTATATGGGCATATTTCTCCAGGAGGAGGATTCCAAGGTGGTGTAATTGTAGCCTCTGCAATTGTATTTCTAGCTTTAGCTACAGATGTAAAAACTCCAATAGTTAATAGTAAAGTGCTCTCTAGAATTGAAGCTCTTGCTTTTACAAGTCTTGCTATAGTTGCAATCTATGTAGCTATTTTTACACAAGGAATATTTCAGAACCTGGTAAAGCAAGATCAGAATGTTTCCGCAAATATAATAATTCTACTAAATATTATTATCGGTCTAAAGGTTGGAACAAGTATAGCTGTTATGTGTATCGCTATGATGGGAGGAAGACATGATAATTGAACGACTTCTTATTTTCATCCTTTTTCTCACAGGATTTGTAGCCTTAATTGGGATGAAGAATATTATTAAAAAAATAATTGGACTAAACTTACTCAATGCATCAATTGTCTTATTATTTATTCTTGAAGCTGGAAGAAGTGGTGTAAATGCCCCCATCTTAGATGATAATATTCAAAACATTGTAGATCCAATACCTCAAGCACTAATGTTAACAGCAATTGTAATCGGGGTTTGTGTTACAGCTCTTTCCCTTGCAATGGCGGTACGCCTTTATAAAACTATAGGTTCATTAGATATTAACATTATTAAAGAGAGGATAGAAAGTGAAAGTTGACTCCTTATTCTTAGCCCCGATCTTTCTACCATTACTAGGTGCTGGTATGATATTAATATCTAAAAGTTTCTTTCCTACAAAGGTGAGAAGGATTACAGAATATTTAGGTATTACACTAGGTTTAGCAATACCACTTTTTATTGTTCTTCTTTTATATCCAACAATTGCTAGTGGTGAAACTTTAAGAGTTGTAATAGGCTCCTATACTCCATCTATTGGAATAATATATAAATTTGATGGATTATCTCTAGTTATGATTGTTTTATCAATTCTTGTTACTTTCCCTTCTTGGCTTTACTCGAGAAAAGTAGGTCCTGCTCATTCATATTTTACAGCTTTATTATTAATCCAGACTTCAACCATTGCTGCAATTAGCATGACTGCTGATATTTTTAATCTCTTTGTCTGTTTAGAAATTATAGGGTTGGTTGCATATGTCTTAATTTCTAGTAAGCAAGATAGAAATGCTGTCTACGCAGCATTTACCTACATGATGTACTCATCAGCTTCTATGGTATTCTTCTTACTTGGAGCTTTTGGAATATATAAACTAACAGGAAGCCTAAGTTATGAAGGAATTATTGAAGTTTTAAAAACTTTACCAGATAGAGAACAAACAATTGCTTTACTATCTCTTATCCTCCTAATTGTTCCTGTTTTACTAAGAGTTGCAATAATGCCTCTTTCTGGTTGGTTGATAAACGCTCACTCAAAAGCCCCACATTCTGTTTCAGCACTTCTCTCTGGAATCTTAATTAAAATTCCATTATTTGCATTGATAAGAGTCTTTTCTCTTTCTACTCACGCTCAAGTTTTAGCCCTTCCGCTTAGTTATGCAGGAGCTGCAACAGCATTGATTGCAGTATTATTTGCTCTATCTCAATCTGATGCTAAAAAACTGCTAGCATATCACTCTATTAGCCAAATTGGCTATATAGTAACTGCTTGGGCCTTAGCTCTACACCATGGAATTGGTACTAAGGTAGGAGCATTGCTATTAATATCATCTTTTGCACATGCATTTACCCATGCTATATTTAAAGCTTTACTCTTTTTATCAATAGGAAAAGCTACTGATGCTGCAAAAAGTAGGGATGTCTACAAGATAAGAGGTGTTAATACGATGCTTAAAAATGAAGGTGAGCCAATACCATTAACTATGATTTGTTTTTTAGTTGGAGCTTTATCAATTATGGCTATTCCGCCCTTTAATGGCTATTTTAGTAAAACAATACTAACTTATTCAGTGAAAGGAACAATCCACTATCAATTGCTAACATTAACTGGAGTTGCAACAGTAGCTTCTTTTATAAAGCTATCGAGAATCTTTCTTCCCGAAAAGAAAAGCACAGTACTATTAGGGAATAAACAAAATGCAAAGCTTCCTTTAACTATCCACCTAAGTTTAGTGCTACTAGCTACAATAGCAGTTTTAACTGGATTTTTTGCAAAACCATTACTATCTTCACTAGAAGCTTTAATAGGGCCTACTAACAGCCTCTCTTTTAGCAACTCCTTTTTTTATTCAAAATCAAACTTACTAAAAACTCTTTACACTTTTTTTGGTGGAATATTATTGTTCTTTGTTGCTACAAGCAAGATAGGATCAAAAGTAACTCATAAGCTACGAAGTATAAAAAGTGATTTCTCAGATCAGTTTTTCCACTTTGCCCTAACAATCTTTATTTTAGCAGTTTTTATAATAGTCTAAAAATAAAAGTATTTTGTTCATATATTCTAAGTAAAACTCATTGTTTAAGGATAAAAATGTCCCTATCGTTAGAAAGGGACAAATAATTAAAACATTATGAAAAAGAAATTTACTTTCTCATTTTCTTTACAATTACTTCAGCTGCTTTAATAAGAGGATAAGCAGCAGGAGAGCCAGTTAATAATGGTTGAGTTCCAATCTGCATAGTTAATAGAGCTTTAACCATAACTCGGTTTTGAATTAAGAACCCTATTGCATTAGTGAGTTCTCCAGCACTAAAACCTCCATAAACCTCGCCACCTAAAATCATTCCACAATCAGCAGCTACAATAAGTTTAACAGTTTGGGAGTGAGTATGACTTAAATTACCTGGGTGAGTATCAACACCTGTAAAGCTTCCACAAATAACTGCAAAGTCTTCTTGTATTGCTTTCGTTTCAGTAATTCCTGCTGTTCCAAAAGCGTGATCTCCTATTGCTGTTGAATAAATTGCAATAGTGCCAGTAAAGGGCTTACAAGGACTTAAAGTGTAAAGGTTCATGCCAGCGGTACGAGCCTCAGCACAAGCTGTTGATGCAAGCATAGTTTGATCTAATTTTCTTGTAACAAAATCTCGCTTTTCAGCACAGTCTCCAACAGCTATAATATCATCTGAACAAGGTAATACTCTCATGTACTCACATGTTTTAATAAATCCATATTTATTTAACTCGATTCCTGCTTTTGCCGCAATTTCAGTGTTAGGAACATATCCCATTGATAAAATAACAGCATCTGCTTCTAATTCTTTACCAGAAGTAAGAACAACTTTTGATACCTTACCATTCTTTCCCATAATTTCAGAAACACCATTACCCGTAATTAAATTTAGTCCTCTTTCTCTTAAATGATCTTCAGCTAATTTGCCAAATTCTTCATCAAATGCTCTACTTAGGATAGTAGACTCTAATTCTACTAATGTTACATCAAAGTCTTTTTTATTAAGTTCATCTGACACTTCTACACCGATAAAGCCAGCACCAATAACAATAACTTTTTTAGCAGTTTTGAGCTTTAAAAGCATATCATCTAAATATACTTTATTTTTTGGAATTGTAAATACATTCTCTAATTCAGCACCTTTAAGCCAATTTGGAAGAGTTGGTTTTGAACCAAGAGCTAAAATTAACTTTTCATAGTGATAAGTTTCTCCACTAGCTGTTTTACAAGCATGATTTTCGATAAGAATATCTGTAACTTCATCAATTATTATTTCAACCCCTACACTTGTTAGTGGTTTATCTGGAAGAATGTTTTTACTGCTATCACTTAAAGTACCAAAAATATATGGTATTCCACAGGGGATTAATACTTTTTCCTCTTTTCGAATTAAAACAACTTCTTTATCTGGATAAGTGGATTTAGTTGTTATTGCAGATTGCAACCCAGAAGCCCCTCCACCTATTACTAAAATGTCTACTTTTCTCATTACTAATTCCTCCTTGTAATGTAGAAAATTTAATTTTACCAACTGTCTAACAATAACATGAATATTCTGAACTCTCAAGAAAATAATAGCAACTCACCTAACAACAGGAACTTTCCTCCTAATTAGGTGTGCTTGAAAAAGTATAGAAATAGATTTTATTTTGTTAAATTGTTTACTGAATTTCTTACAACCAACTCAACACCTAATTGTATATTTTTTTCTTCAACTTCTTTTTTGTTAATAAGTTTTATTAAAGTTTTAACTGCGACAGAGCCTTTTGCTCTTGTATTTTGGTGAATTGTAGTAAGTTGAGGCCGGGATAATTTTGCAAAAATATTATTATCAAACCCGGTTATAGAAATGTCTTCTGGAACTCTAATCCCACACTCTTGCAAGTAGCTTGATGCTTCTGCAGCATAATAGTCTGCTGAAAAAATTAGTGCTGTGTATGGAGTATCTTTGCTTGCAAATTTTTTATATATTTTAAATCTCTCTTTTTTTGACTTTGGTAAAGATATACGATTTTTCTGACTTAGAAATATATTTTCTTCTTTAAATGCATTTTGGCAGCCTTTAAAACGAGCTTCATCAGTACCAAAAGAAAAAGTATCATTTGATAGAAACACTACATCAGTGTGTCCCATTGATATCAAATATCTACATATTTGATATCCACCCTCTTCATCTTGAAGACCTACATTATAGTAATTCTCTGAACTACAAGTAAGATGAGAGTCTATAAAAACTACTGGATTTTCTATAATGTCTAATATCTTAGGACCTATTTTATCGGGAACCCAAAAGATAATTAACCCCTCAAACTTCCAAGTTTTAGCAAGACGGACTACTTCATCTTTATCATTTGTTGTATATACCATTAGAAAATATCCGTTTTTTTTAACTTCTTGTTCTATGGCACCAAAGGCAGCTGAAGTAAATGGATCTTCAAAAACTGTTTCATCCCTTCTTGGTTCGATAAACATAATAACACCAATAATACGAGAGCAACTGTGTGCAAGAATAACAGCACCCATGTTTGGTGCATAGTTATACTGCTTGATGTACTTTTCCACTTTTTTACGTGTTTCTTTAGAAACCCTTGCATAATTGCCATGAATAACATTGGCAACTGTGGTAGGACTTACTCCTGCTTTTTTTGCAATATCCTTAATAGTCATTATATTAACACCCTTGTAATCAGTTTTCATGAAGGGCTAAATATAAAAAGTCGATTAAAACTAAATAATGTAGCCTCAATAAATTACAATATCCTAAGATATTTTCAAACTTACAGTTAATTTTCTCTTAATTTTAAAATAATATTTAGTTAATAAATAGCATCCATTTAGACATTTAAGTTTGAAAAACTTTATATTTGAAAATTGTAAATTAAACAATTTTATCTTAATTTTTTAACTACTAATTATTTCAAGTACTATGTTAATAAAACAGGTGAATAATGTAAACTCATCCACCTATTTTACACTCATAAGCTAATCTTTATTTCAAATAGCCTAACCACTTTTCTTGAGTATCTATCATTCTATCTACTAACTCTTCAAGGTTAGAAGCTTGATGAACAACAGGGTTAGCTAATAAAGCTTGGATAACATACTTTTTCTTTTTATGAATAATTGCTTCAGCAGTTAAATCATAAACGCCAGAATAAGATCTAAGCAATGAAGTATAACCTTTTGGAACATTTGGCATTTTAATTCCATGAATTCCATTCTTATCAACTATTGCTGGTACTTCTACAGCAATCCATGGTGGTAAGTCTTCAATTAATCCATCATTTAAGACGTTTACTGCTGCTTCTTCATAACCTAAATCATTAATAATGCCTTCAATAATTGGAACTACCCTTTCAGCAGTTTCTAATTTAATCTCGGCAGTAGTTCTTTGAGAAAGCATTGCTTTGTAATAGTCATAGAAATCAATAATACCTCTATGATCAACAACATCCCATGCCCAGCCTAAATACTCACCAAAGTGACTATCAACTGTAATTGGTAAAAGGCTGTAGTTCTTAAGCATCAGTTGCACAAGACGACGATCTGCCCACTCATAGCTACTTTTCTTATCACTAGTTCCTTTTACAAACTGCTCTTCATTAACAATTTCACCTGTAGCACGGTACTGATCAAACAAATCACTGTATCCAAGTTCTCTTTCAAAAAAAGCATCTGCCTTTTCTAAAACTTCAGGATATAGATCTTTACCTGTTTTTTTATCTTTTAATTCTAGCATACAGCTAAAGTGATTTAACCCTGCTGCTCTAAAATGAATATCATCAATATCCTTATTAAGCATTGGTGGTAACCAACGTCCTAACCACCCTATTTCATGACACATACCAATAAATCTTGCTTCTGGATAAACTCTTTTTACTGTAGTACATATGGCTGTCATTGGGTTAGAGAAGTTAAATACATAAGCTTTAGGACAAACTTCCATTACATCTTTCATTATTTCTAAAATTACAGGAATAATTCTAAGTGAATGGAAAATACCACCAGCTCCACCATTTTCTCCATATACTTGTTTAATACCGTATT
>CAZHNE010000035.1:0-3314 GCA_964533775.1 uncultured Spirochaetaceae bacterium
TTGACCGCATTACTCACTCATTTAGTGAAAAGAAAGACAAAGGCAACAAATAACAAAATATCATTAATAGTATAAAAAAAGTACATTCTTAATTTACAAGAATGTACTTTTTTGTTTATACCAGATAGGCAATATATAGATACGGAAAGTTAAATGTCACAACATTATACAAAATATATCTATTTCAACGTTAAAATAATATAGAAATTTAAGTAAAAGAAATTCGTTGTAGGGACAAAGTAAACTAATTAATATATATTATTCACAAAGAGGGTAAAATGAAAAAAACATTATTTTAGCTCTAGCCTTAATGCTAGTAGCCTTAAGTGGTCTTTATGCAAGTGGAGAAAAGGAAGATTCTCTCGAGATAATAAGATTTGGAGATTACAGTCATGACTCTGCTCAAATACATAATAGAATTGTTGCTTTTATCATGGAAAATGGTTTAGAAGGATATAAAGCTGATTTTGTTCCTGGTGATACTTTACCAATAATAAATGGATTAAGGATGGGTGATATTGATCTTGTCATGGAATCTTGGCACAACAATATTCCGGAAATTTATAAAAAAGGAATTGAGAGTGGAAGTTTTGTAGATCTAGGTAGAAATATGCCAGACGCTCCACAAGGTTGGTATGTGCCACGTTACCTAGTAGAAGGCCCTGATGTTCAAGCACCAGACTTGAAGCACGTATCAGATTTAGCTAAATATGCACATCTTTTTCCGGATCCTGAAGATCCATCTAAAGGTTTAATATATGGTGGTGTGGCTGGATAGAATCAAGTTAAGCGTTCATTAGAGATTTTTGATGAAAACAATTTAAGTGATACTTTTAACATTGCAATTATAGGAAGTGGTATACCAATAGCAGCAACAATGGATGCTGCTTATACGCGAAGAGAGCCTTGGGTTGGTTATTATTGGGAGCCAACAGCAATTCTTGGACGTCTTGATATGGTTCGTTTAAAAGGAAGTGAGTGGCCTCCATCTCTAATAAACATACTTGTTCACAGTTCACTTCTTGAAAGAGCTCCAGAAGTTATTGAAATTTTAAAAAAGTATGAAACTAGTGTTAAAGACAATAGTGAGGCACTAAAAGCAATGGATGAAAATGATCTATCAGCTCAAGAAGCAGCTGTTTGGTTCTTAAAGAATAAAGAAGAAGTTTGGACACAATGGGTTTCAAATGATGTTGCTGATAAAGTTAAAAAAGCTTTGGTTGAACTTTAACGATCATTGAAATTATAAAAGAGTAACATTATTAATTATAATAAAAGCACATCGCTAATTTTTAGGATGTGCTTTTAGAGCTTAAGTATTTAAACCTAATTTATTACTCTTCTATTTTTGTATAAAAATACATGCTTTCACCTTCATCACGAACTAGTACAGATTCATCTTTAGAAGCTATTAAAATAGAAATATAAAAATCTCCAATAGCACCAGAAACATTAAGAGCAAAAACTAATAAGGCTCCATTATATAAAGATGTAGGTAAGTAATTAATTAAGATTAAAAGAAATGTTGAAATAATTATTACAGGAGCTAAAGCAATAACAATATATGACGATTTATCAAAATACCTGTCAGATGCTCCCGCACTTGCATAAAGAAGTGAAAAATTATAATGAGCTCTCTTTTTTGAAAAGAGCCAAATAAAAAAGCCATGAATTAATTCATGTATAATAATAAAGGCAAATATTCCAACACCAAAAAAGATTAAACTTCCTAATGTAAAAGCAGGGCAGCTAACAATTCTAAATTTAAAGAAAATAGCAAATGCAATTAAAATTGAGCCAAGGGTAAAAGGAATTGCAAATCTCTTTTTATTAAAATCAACAAAGCTTTCTTGCTTATAATTTTTATCTAATTCAAAAACACCTTTCATATTAATCTTCTCGTATTGTATTTTTTGTTGCTAATTGACCACAAGCACCGTTAATGTTTCTACCTCTAGTATATCTTCTAGCATATTTCACATGAAACTCATCTAGGTATTTAGTAAAAGTCTTAATCTCTTGTGTTGTAGGAGTTGTCCAAGGAAGTTCTGCAGCGGGGTTCCAAGGTATTAAATTTACTACAGTGTCCAATCCAGTAGTAAAGTTTGCTAGTTTCTTAGCTGCTTGTAAATCACAATTAACTCCACTTAGCATGCAATATTCAAGAGTAAATCGAGATCCACCTTTATTTTGATAATGCAGCAAACTGCTTTTAAGTTGTTGTAAATTAAAGGTATCATTTATTGGCATTATTTCACTTCTAAGTCTATTATCTGCACTCACTAAAGAAACGGCTAATTTAACTTTTAGATTTTGTTCTGTTAATTTATTTATTCCACTAACAATTCCACAAGTACTAATAGTGATTCTTCTTAAGCTTATGTAAAAGCCATCTTCTCTGTGGAAATATTTAATTGCATCACAAACGTTAGAGAAATTTGCTAAAGGTTCTCCCATGCCCATAAAAACAATGTGTGTAACATTTCCTAAAGCTCTTAAGTGTACAAATTGCTCAATTATTTCAGCTGTATTTAAGTTTCTAAGTAACCCCATAGTTCCAGTTCTACAGAAAGTACATCCCATAGCACAGCCAACTTGAGAGGAAAGACATGCAGTCATTCTTTCATTTTTATCAACAAGTAGTACACTCTCAATAACCGCACCATCTGAAAGCTCGATTGCAAGTTTAGTTGCACCACTATCATCTACTTGAGAATCTATAACAGTTGAAGAAATGGTTGAATGGAACTCATTTTTCAGTCTTTCTCTTTCAACTTTTGATACGTTACTCATCTCGTTAAAATCAGTTACACCTTTAATTAACCATTCATATATTTGCTTTGCTTGAAATTTCTTTTTTAAATTTAAAGTTTCAAATATTTCTTCTATACTTAACCCATAAAGGGAATTAATTTTCATTTTTATCTCCTAATGGCACTATATATATAAAGTTAAAAAAATTAAAGCTAATGAACAAAGTGATTTATTAAACTTATGAAATATAAGTTTTATTTTATCCTATATTCACTTAAAAACATAACAAAATAGCTTGATTGAAAGTAAAAATTCTCTTTTATGACAAATTTGTCACTATTCAATAACAGAAAACATTGATATAATGTTAGATATATAATTGATAAATCAAGGAGATAATTATGAAAAAAAGATTATTAACAGTAGTTGTATTAGTCGTATTGGCTATGGCTCCAACTTTTGCTAAAAGTTCAGACATGAGTGTTGGTGTTGGTCTAGGTACCATGAATGGTGTTAGTTTCAAATATAATTTAGATAGAAAAAACACTTTAGGTGGAACA
>CAZHNE010000035.1:3414-13324 GCA_964533775.1 uncultured Spirochaetaceae bacterium
TTTTAAAACAATACAGCTCTTTACATTTTACAGTGTAGGAGCTGTTTTTTTATAGTTAGCTAATTCGCCTAAATATTGATCTTTGATTTTTGCTGTTAAAAGAATAAAATCCTCTTCATATTTTACATCAATAACTAGAGAGTTTCTTTTTGCATAGTATATTAAATCATGTCTGTTGTTAGGAATTTCAAAGTAAGAAACACTTTCATTTATTGAATATAGTTCTTCAATTTTTTCAAGCATTTTATCAATATTAATATTATTTTTAACACTTGTTTCAATTAAAGTAGGCTCTATTGATTTTAATCTAGCTATATCAAATTCGTTTTGCTCTAAATCACATTTGTTTAGCATAATTAAAGTAGGCTTATCTTCACAATTTAATTGTTTTAGAGTTTCTTTTGTTGTGTTGTAGCAACCCATTAAATTTGGATGAGAAGCATCTAAGACAATAAGAATAATATCAGCGTAAGTTGCTTCTTCTAAAGTTGAGTTAAAAGCTTCAATTAGATTATGAGGTAAATCACTAACAAAACCTACAGTATCGCTAAAGATCATTTCTCTATGACTTGGCATCTTTACTTTTTTACTAGTTGTATCAAGGGTTGCAAAAAGTTTGTTTTCAACAAATACGTCGGTATCCGACAGAGCTCTTAAAAGAGAGCTTTTCCCACTATTTGTATAACCTACAATAGCAATAGTAGGTATGTTAGCACTTACTCGGCTTTTTCTCTGGTTGTCTCTAACTTTTTTTACTTTCGATAGTTCTTCTTTAGTTCTAGCTATTTTATCTAAAACAAAACGTCTATCAATTTCTAATTGTTGTTCCCCTCCACCTCTATTTCCTCTTGCACCACCACGCTGTCTAGATAGGTTAGTCCAAGCTCTTGTTAATCTTGGAAGAGAATATTCTAGTCTCGCAAGTTCAATTTGAAGGGAAGCTTCTTTTGTGGACGCTCTGTCACTAAATATTTGAAGAATTACTTCTCTTCTATCTATTACACAGAGTTCTAGCATTTTTTCCAAGTTTCTTTGGATACTAGGAGCTAAGTCAGGTTCAAAGATAATAAGATCCGCTTCAATTTCTTCTGCAAGCTCTTTTAACTCTATTACCTTACCCTTACCTATAAAGGTGCTACTATTTTCTTTTTTTAAATTTATGATGACAGATTCAAGAACTTTTACATTCATAGTATTAGCTAATGATTCTAACTCTTCTTTTCTAATTAGAGGAGGAGTCGGGTTTAATTCGTACTCAACGATAACTACAATGGCTCTTTGTAGAGCTTCTTCTAATTCTAAATCAATTATGTTCTTATTTGACAACTTTTATTTACCTTTTATTTGATATAATCTAGATTACTCGTGGTTTAACAAGTTGTCAATCTATGATATAGTCAAGCGGCAATAACTTTTAGAAGAGAGGAAGAAATATGAGTTTAAATTGTGGTATTGTGGGACTACCAAATGTTGGTAAATCAACAATCTTTTCTGCTATGACTAGTGCTCCAGCAGAATCAGCTAATTATCCATTTTGTACAATAGATCCTAACGTTGGTATTGTTAATGTTCCAGATGCACGCTTAGATAAAATAGTAGAGTTAATACCTCCAGCTAAAGTGATACCCGCAACGTTTGAGTTTGTTGACATCGCAGGTCTTGTTGAAGGAGCTTCAAAAGGTGAAGGTCTTGGAAACAGATTTTTAGCATCAATTAGAGAAGTTGGTGTATTAGCTCACGTAGTAAGGTGTTTTGACGATGAAGATATAGTTCATGTTAATAATAAAATTGATCCTATTGGTGATATTTCTACAATAAATATTGAATTAGCTTTTTCTGATTTAGATACAGTAGAAAAACGTTATGATAAAATGTATAAAATGGGACGTGTAAATAAAGAACAACAAAAGATTAATGCTAAAGTACTACCCATATTAGAAAGACTAAAGGAATGTTTGTCTGAAGGAAAATTAGCAAGAACACTCACCCTTAACGAAGACGAACTTGATGCAATTTCAGATTTACATTTAATTACTTTAAAACCTGTTATATATGTTTGTAATGTAGATGAAGAAAATCTATTAAAAGACAATGAGTATGTAAAAATAGTTAGAGAGATAGCTAAAGAAGAAAAATCTGAAGTTGTTGTTATCTGTGGGAAAATTGAAGCAGAGATTGCTGAAATGGAAACAGAAGAAGAAAAAAATGAATTCTTAGATGATATGGGATTAAAGGAATCAGGCCTTAATCAGCTTATAAGGAGCGCATATCATACTTTGGGAATGAGGACGTTCTTTACTGCAGGAAGCGATGAGGACAGAGCCTGGACCTTTAAAGCGGGTTATAAAGCACCACAGGCAGCTGGAGTTATCCATACTGACTTTGAGAAGGGCTTTATTAAAGCAGAAGTTTATAACTGTGAAGATTTATTTGAATTAAAAAGTGAACAAAAAGTTAAAGAAAAGGGAAAACTTAGAATGGAAGGAAAAGAGTATGTTGTGCAAGACGGAGATGTTATGCACTTTAGATTTAATGTTTAAAGTTTTCTAAATAAAAAAGGACTATGAATTATTATTTTTCATAGTCCTGCTTGATTACCAATTTAATTCAAAACTTAGTGGTTCAGCTAAAAGTAGAAAATCAATAAGAGGGAAACTATATTGGAAATATGTGTTTGATACCTTTTTTCCGCCTCTGTAAGATTTTATAGGTTTTGGAGTTTCGAAGTTTAATGTAATGGATGAGTCTCTTATAGCATCAGGACCTTCATCTCCAAGCATGAAGCTAATCATTTCTAAATAATCTTCTTCACCCATTCCTTCATTATATTCTGGACCAAATGGTTCAAAATTAGGATCTGCTAAAAATGGAATTGCTTTAGTTAGTTGATAGTAGTTATCTAAGTCTAAGTAAAAAACAAGTTTGTTGTTATTTAAAGTTAAAACGGACTGATTTTTTGTACCACTTAAATCTGCGATTAAAGTCGATAAGGATGTGTAGTCAAAGAAACCTTCATATGAGTTTTCTCCAACTTTATTAAACTCAACATTTGTGGTTGATACGTTGTTTTCTAATTTTTTAGCTGTATCATCAATTGCAATGTCCATTACAGGTTTGCTTGAATCTTCACTAGAAAGCTCAGAAAAGTCTTCTAATACAGTAACAAAAAATTCTTCTACGCTGATGCTTATTTCAGAAGACCCGCTTTTATCGTTATTAATAGATAAAGTTTCCGTTACTACACAACTCGAAAGGAGTGAGAATGTTATAATTAATATTATAAATGTAAGGGTTTGTTTTTTCACAAGTGCTCCTAGTTTTTTTAGTTAAGAATATACCACATAAACAATATTATAAATAAAATAAGGGTTCAAGTGTTTTTCCATATTACGCTATAATAAAAAAACTTTTTAAGCTTAAATGCAAATGAAAAGCTTATAATATAAATTGTAAATTGATTAATTTTAAAAAAAGTGTAATATTAGTAAGGTAAGAATTAATGATTTTTAGTTATGTGTTAATATTCTAAATTAACATTCAGTTTTAAATCATTAGTTTAAATGTTAAGTTTATGTAAAAAAAGGAACCTATAACAATATAAAGTACTTTTTTACTATAGAATATTATAGATAACAATTTGTTATCACAATTGGAGGATTGAATGCAAGAATCGGATGGCCAGAAAACGTTAATTATCGTTGAGTCTCCTACAAAAGCAAAAACTATTAAAAAGTTTTTACCACCAAACTGTACTGTTGTTGCTAGTAATGGACATATTAGAGATTTAGATTCTGATAAAAATGCAGTTGATGTAGAAAAAGGGTTTAAACCCCGTTATATAATTCCAGCTGAGAAAAAAGCTGTAGTGAAAACTCTAAAACAAGAGATTAAAAAGGCTGATTTTTTATTATTAGCAACTGATGAAGATAGAGAAGGTGAAAGTATATCTTGGCATTTACTTGAGGTTTTAAAGCCTAAAGTAGGTTATAAGAGAATGGTTTTCCATGAAATCACTAAGAAAGCAATTCAAAATGCGTTAAATTCTGGACGAGATTTAGATATAAATATGGTTCATGCACAAGAAGCTAGAAGAATAATTGATAGATTGTTTGGTTATGATGTATCAGCCCTTGTTGGACAAAAACTATCTTCAAGAAAGTTAAGTGCTGGTAGAGTTCAGTCCCCTGGACTTGTTCTTACTGTTGAAAGAGAAAAAGAAAGAATTGCTTTTAAAAGCAGTACTTATTTTGATGCAAAAGCTACTTTTAACTCAGGAAAAAGCAGTTTTGATGCTAAGTTAATTCAGTACAACGAAAAAAGCCTTGCTTCTAGTAAAAGCTTTGATTCTACAACAGGTGAGTATAAAAACGATAATACTTTGTTGTTAGATGAAGAGGCTATAGACGATATTATTTCTAAGATTGAAGCAGGTCCTTTTATAATAAGTGATATTATAAGTAGACCTATTACTTCTAAACCTAGTGCCCCTTTTATAACTAGTACTCTTCAGCAAGAAGCTATTAAAAAATTGCACTTTAGTTCAAAAGAAACTATGAGAGTTGCTCAAAGATTGTACGAAAATGGTTTAATTACATACATGAGAACAGATAGCCCCTCTTTAAGTGAAGAAGGTATTAAGGGAGCTAGAGAAAGTGTTGTAAATCTTTACGGTAAAGAATTTTTATCTAAAGAGGTAAGACAGTTTAAGCCAAAGAATACAGAAGCCCAAGAAGCACACGAAGCAATAAGGCCTGCAGGGGATTCATTTGTGTCTCCTAAAGAGTCTGGACTAAGTGGAAAAGAATTAGCTTTATATAATTTAATTTGGGCAAGAACTATGGCAAGTCAAATGGCAGAAGCCAAGAAGAAAACTACCACAGTTAGAGTTACTTCAAATGGAAGTGTATTTAGTGCTAGTGGTACTCAAATAACCTTTGCAGGTTTCTTAAGAGCTTATGTTGAATCAAAAGATGACCCAGAGGCAGCTTTAGATGATACAGAAACATTACTTCCTCCATTAGAGGTGGGTGAAGAACTTGATTTAGCTAAACTTATTAGTCTAAAGCATGAAACTAAAGCCCCAGCTAGATTTACAGAAGCTACTTTAGTTAGAGAATTAGAAAGACTAGGTATTGGTAGACCATCCACTTATGCTTCAATTATTGATACTTTGTTAAATAGGCAATATTTAATCAAAGAAGGTAGTGCCTTAGTTCCAACCTTTGTTGGTTTTGCAGTGTGTCAGTATTTAATTAATTCTTTTCCTCAATATGTAGATTATGATTTTACAAGATTGCTAGAAGCAGATCTTGATGATATTGCTAATAACAAAACAAATAAACAAGAAATTCTAGAAAACTTTTATTTAGGAGAAAATGGTCTTAAAGAGAAAGTTAAGGTTCAAAAAGGTAAAGATGATAAAGTCTTTGCTAAAACCATTCAACTATCACAAATTAGCGAAGATAACCCTATTATGATTGGACCATTTGGCCCTTATGTATTGGGTAAAGAAGTTGAAGGAAAACAAGAATATATTAATCTACCTAAAGACATGTTACCGGGAACAGTAACAGATGAAGAAATAAAAGCTTTAATTAAAAAAGGTAAAGTAAAGAACGAGCCAATCCTATTAGGCAAAGATGATGAAGACAATGAAATATATTTGCTTTCTGGAAGATTTGGACCGTATTGGCAAATCGGGAAGGAAGTTGCTAATAAGCCAAAAAGAGCTAGTATTCCTTCTTGGTATCAGAAAGATGAAGAGGCAACAAAAGATCTATCCCTTGCCAAAAAATACTTATCACTCCCTAGAAAATTAGGTGAAAATGATAAAGGTGAAGCAATATTAGCAACAAAAGGTAAATATGGCCCATATTTAAACTGTGGTGATTTAAATGTTAATTTAAATAAAAGAGACCATGATGAGCAGTTATTTAATGTTACGCTAGAAGAAGCTGTTGAATTAATTAAAAACAGTGGAAAAAAAGGTAATGGCAAAGGAAAGGGCAGTGCAAGAACTCCACTAAAGGACTTTGGTGAATTTGATGGAGAAAGTGTAAAACTTTATTTTGGAAGATATGGGTATTACCTAAAGCATGGTAAAACAAATGTCCCAATAGATGATCAGACTGCAAAAAAAGACGAAGAAGCTGCTATGAACTTAACAAAAGATCAGATACAGGCCTCAATAGAAAAAAAGAAAGCAAAAAAGAAATAATTAAAAATTTAAAGCTGTACTTTTAATTTGAGTACAGTTTTTTTTACTTTGCTAATAGTGTAGTATATTCTTATATAAGCAAAAGGGAAAATAATCAAATGGCAAATTTTAGATATCAAAAAAAAGCAAAGCAAAAGTTTGGTCTAAATAGTTTAATAAAAAAGTTATCTGAAGAAATAAAGATTGATGAATATAAAGTAAAAATATGTTTTGATAAATTGTCTTTAGATTATACTGATGAATATTTTCAAACTAATTATTCACTAAGTAAAGAAATTGTTTGTTCTTTTTATGGAATATTAGATGATTATATAAGAAGTGATGAAGCAAAAATCGAATTTGATGCAAGTATCAAAAGATTTGATGAAGTATATATAGATACAGCACCCTTAATTCATGAAGATTGGTTTTTATATTTTATAGCTAATGCAAGTTTAACTTTAAGAAAAAGAAGAAAGAAATTAGTAATCCTCGAAAAGATAATGGAAGAGCTCTCTGGAATATCTCATTATGATGAAAAAGATAGAGATGTGCGTCTAAGAGCTCAAGTTAGACCGTATCTACTTCAGCGGCTAGCTAAAAAAGGCTTAGTTACAAGAATAGATACAGGAAGCGCGGGCATAGCTGATGATCATTTGATTTCTCTTTTTAAAAAGCGGGGTAAAAACCATAATATTTTGTTAATAACACAAGATAGATATTTAAGTGAAAGAGTAGTTGAGTTGGGCGAAAATCTTAATAAAAATATAGATATTCCAAGTCGATCCTTTTTTGAGAGATTAAAGCATGGAATGTTTGTAGATGAAGATATTGTTAAAAAAGTAGTTGTTTGTGAACTTTTAAAAAATGGAGATCTTTTAAGATTATATATATGCCAACATTGTGGCGATAGCTATTACGATAAAATGTTTGATTGCGAAGGGTATGTTATTTGCTCTTCTTGCTACTACGACATTGAAAATGAAAGACAAAAACAAATTGCCATAAAAGAAAAAGAAGAAAAGAATCGCTTAAAAGAAATTAAAGAAAAAGAAGAAAAAAGACAATTAGAAGAAAACCTTATTACTGTTGGTAAAATTATAAAGAAAAAACAGAAAAAGACGTTGCTCGTCATCATTTCTGTTTTAATACTTTTAGTAATAATTGGCTTTTTATTCCTATAAAATAAATGAGGCTGAAATATCAGCCTCACAGATTAATTTAGAAAGTAAATTCACCATTTTTATAGATTTGGATTTCTTTTCCATCATATGTTTCTGCATATATATTAAGATCAGAAGAACCTATCATAAAGTCTGTATGTACAGCAGATACGTTACATCCATTACCATCAAGCTTTTCAGGTGTATCTAATTCTTCAACATTACTTAAGCAAACTGGGTATCCAGAACCAAGTGCAATGTGGCAAGAAGCATTTTCATCAAAGAGTATGTTGTTAAACACTTTGCCACTTTGAGCTATTGCTGTTCTTTCATCAACTAAAGCTACTTCACCAAGATAAGCGGCATTATCATCAGTTACTAAGAATTGATCCAATGCTGCTTGTCCTTCTTTTGCTTCACATTTTACAACCTTGCCATCTTTGAATTCAAATCTAATATCGTTACATAAAGTTTGTAATACAGTTACAGGTTTAGTTGTAGTTACATAACCGTTAACACTGTATTTATCTGGAACAGTAAAGTGTTCAAAAGTAGGAATGTTTACAAATAACCATTTCCCATTCACATCTTCGCTTCCACCAAGCCAAACTGCTTCTTCTTTAAGAGAGATTGTTAAATCTGTAATTGGGCTCACATAATGTAAAGATTTAATTTTTAAGCTGTTTAAATATTCATTGCCTTTTTTAAATCCAGTATCAAGCTCTTGCCAAGCTTTAACAGGATTTTCTCTATCCAATAATAGAATCTTAGTAAGTAAAGCTCTCATGTCTTCAACGTCAGAATTTAATACTTGCTTAGCCCACTTTTTAAGAGGGTAACAAACAATGCACCAAGGGATTTCAAAATTCATTCTGCCAACTCTACCAGTTTTACCCATTTCAGTTTTTACTTTAGTGTATTTAGCTAGTTTATCTTTGTTAGTGCTATTTAAAACAGTATTGTTTTCAGTATCGGCAATAGCTAAAAAGGCCCATTTTTCATTTGATCTTTCTTTGTCGATAGTTTCTAGATATTTTGGTAATTTAGCAACATCTTCAATCTCTTGGTATTTGCATCTTGCTTTTAAAAGTTTAGCATCTGATACATCAATTTCAACATTGATAGCACCTTGTTTATATGCTTCTTTTGCTATTTTGGCTGCAAAGGAATAATAATCTGGAGCACAACGTATTACTAGGCTCATGCCTTTTTCAAATTGTAGTCCAAGTTCTAAAATTAATTTGGTGTATAACTTATCAAAACGTTTTTTTGTCACAATAATTCTCCTAAATGATAATATTAATAAATAATATTACTTTTAAAGCAATATTTCAATTGATTTGCAGTATGGGTTTTTGTTAATAGAGGTAACTCTAAATTCAAGATCTACTAAAACAAAAGAAAACATGTTAATATTCACAAGAAAAGTAAAAGTAAATGATGGTAGGTGTATGAAGAAAATAGAAGTTGTAGCAGCAATTATTTTAGAAAATAATAAAGTTTATTGTGCAAGAAGAGCAGATATAGGTGAAGTTGGATTAAAATGGGAATTCCCAGGTGGAAAAGTTGAAAAGGGAGAAGTTGCTGAATCTGCTTTAGTAAGAGAAATAAAAGAAGAGTTAAATGCAACTGTTGAGGTTGATAAATATTTTATGACAGTTGAGCACCAATACAATACATTTTTTATAACTTTACATAGTTATTTATGTACCATTAAAGAAGGTACATTAAGAAGAAATGAGCATGTTGAAGATAAATGGTTAAAAATAGATGAATTAAATTGTTTAGATTGGGCAGAGGCAGATAAACCAATTGTTGAAAAGTTAATGAATTCTATTCAGCAATAGTAAAGTATTCATAAATATCTTTTCTCACCGGATTCTCTAATTTATAGTTAATTTCAAAGGCATTTTCTCCATCAATTAATATGGGATGAGCATCTCCAATGGGAGTTACTTCTCCAAGAAAGTAGAAATCTTTTGAGTTTTTAGTGTTTTTATTTTTTCTAACAAATAAATAAATCTTTGTATTATTTTTTTTAGAGTTATAAATATATTGCCAGTCTTTAGATCCTATCCTTCGTGTTTTCTTTGATATCGCAATAATATTATTTTCTGAAATAAATCGATCATGGTATCCAATGGCATCTTCTTCTTTTTCGTAATTTATAAATACAGGGAATGTGTTAGTTTTTTCATCATATTTATATCCATTCATTACTGCAGATTGATCTTTATCCCAGTTTAAACCTTTACATATTTCTTCATACGAGTATTGCTCAAAAAGAGAGAGGTTGGTATTATTATATCTTTTGGAATACTTATATTTGTATTGATTAGTAGCGTATTCAATTATTTCTTCAGCACATTTTAAAAATGTAGGGTTTTTTAAATAGGTCTTTAAATTCTGTGAAGGTGTTATATAATTGTTTGATTTTTCAGCTAATACACTAACTTTGTGCTTATACTGAGACTTTTCGGTTTTAGCGATTGTGTTATATTGATGAGAGAGCACTTTATAAGCAGTTTCAAATGATGGTGTTTTATATTGT